>DTYO01000343.1 GCA_012961845.1 Thermodesulfobacteriaceae bacterium | reverse complement strand
CGTGTTATCTTGTGAACAATACCCGCCGGAATCACCAGGATCATCCGGTTACAACGGTCTCTTCAAAGGCCCTGTTGAGTGCAGCCTTGTTTTTCTCAGCGATTCTTCCAAAACGATTCTCAAGCGCCTCTTCAAGAGCCGCTTTCCCCACTATGCCCGTGGCCTTCAGAAGGGCTCCGAGCATGGTTGTATTGGTTATAGGCAACCCCAGGACTTCCATGGCGATTGTGTTGGCATCAACCATTGCGAGTTTGCATTTAAGATCAAACTTCTCCCTGACCTCTGCTTCACTCATGCCGGTATTCAGTATAACAATACCGTCCTCACAGAGTCCCTGAGCCACGTTGACCAGGGAAGGTAGCGAATGATCCAGAACCAGCACAATGTCCGGGTTATATACCTTTTCTCTGGTCCGAATTGGGGTATCACTGACCCTGATGAAAGCTGCTACCGGGGCACCTCTGCGTTCCGGCCCGAAGCTTGGAAAGGCCTGTGCGTACTTTCCTTCTGCTATGCCTGCGATTGCTACGAGCTCTGCAGAGGTAACCCCTCCCTGCCCGCCGCGACCATGAAGTCTGACTTCTTTCATTGACAAAATCTCCCGTAATACTCTGTTGATGTGATGAACTGCCGCATGTTGAATTGTTTCTTAAAGACGCCTCAAAAAAATCGTTCTTTTGCCCCGGAACCGTGTTGCACGCTAAAAAAATATCCTCTAAATATCACCAATATGTCTGCGGTTATTTTTTCGTATGTGCCTGGTTCTGGAGCAGAATTCCTGTTTTTTAGAAGCGCCCTGAAGCCAAAAAAGGGAAAAAAGAATAACAGAACAGATTTTCTGTTACCATGACGGCACTCTTTTTTCAAGTGTGCAATAATTTATGTGCACGTAATAATTCATATGCACGTAATACATCAAAAAACGATACTTTTCTATTGCATCAAGCACATGACATGTGCCATTCAGATTCTCATGGATCAAGCTGTCCGGCGGACATTCATTTTTCAGCTGTGGTCAATTTATTATTGATGCTGTTAAGAACGGCCTGCGACTTTCTGGTCTTCATCCCGAGAACCGCTGCCTGTTCCGCCAGCTTTGAAGCCGTTGTCATGTCTCCTTTTTTTTCCAGGTACACCAGAGCCAGCATAACCATGGACTCCGCATCCTCGGGACTGACCTTCACTGCCTTTTCCCAAGCTTTTTTGGCCTCCTGCCAGCGACCAAGGCTCATGCACGCATTGCCCCTGGTCCTCCACAGAGCTGCCCTGGGAACATTGCTTCCCTTCATGTCGATAATGGAATCAATCAGCTCTATGGCCTCATCCGGAAGGCCCACGGCCACCAGTATCTCTGCCAGGCGGCTTGCTATGCGTGGATCCTCTGGATTCAACTCGAAGGCTTTTCGGAGACATATCTCGGCATGGTCCAGGTCATTTTTCTGAAAGAAGATACCTCCCAGATTGTAATAGGACATGAAATCATCCGGATCTATCCGTACTGCACGGTCGAAAACCTTTACAGCCTCTTTGATCCTTCGCTGCTCGGCCAGACAGACCCCCAGGCTGTTCAGGAGATTTGCATCTGAACCATCCGTCCTGATCCCGGCCCTGTACGCCTTGATGGCCCCTGCAATATCACCCCAGGAAAGTATTTCATCCCCGATCACATTCCATGTAAGCCCGTCATGCATCACCGATGCTCCATGACCCAGCATGTCTGCATGAATAAATGCCCATAGAGCTGCAGCCAGAGTTGTGGAGGGCCTGACACCTGTGAGCCAGCTCGCAGCGGCTCCGATTGCGGGCATCCGGCCTCCGAACCCGGAACAGTGCCGGCGGATGCCGGACATCCAGGCTCTGATATCCGGAAGGGGTTGATTCCTTGGAATTTTTCTGCAAAACAGTGCCCCATGCCCGCTCTTACACATTATTACGCCCTGGCCGTCATCAATGTCTTCGAGGCTGTCTGGAACCCTGTTTACATATACAGCCATAATTCTGCTGAGGCTCCCCAGTCTTTTTTCCGCCTCCTCCAGGAATGCTCCTGCATTTTTCAGGCCCAGCCTGGCCTCGAATGCCGAAAGATCCGCGGAACACATCACGCCCGAACCGATTTTTCTCGCCAGTATCTCCAGCCCGGCAATATCCCTCTCCAGCCGATCCAGTTGAAAGGCACCGGCAACAGAATGACCGTAGATACCTGTGATTCGCGGCCTGATTTTTTTTACCCGTCTCTGCACGACTTTCATGCCCCTTGAGAGGTTGTCCGGGTCTGTGCCCCAGAGGACAAGCCAGCATTCACCGCAGTTCCCACCGATCCATTCCGGACTGCTGTCTTTCCAGACCCGTCCGGCGAGATCGACAAGTTCCTCCAAGGGCATAGCCGGTCTGCCTCCATGCCGTCCGCCAGGCGAGTATCCTGAAGGTGAACAGACAGATGACCGCTGATGTCCAAAAATGAAATGGACAATACTTACCGGTCCTTCATTGTCTTTCAGGAAGGTATCCAGGGCAAGGTGCATGAAAGGCGGAATATTTCCGGGTTCAGACCACGACAGAGCGGCCTTGAACATTAGAAGCCTGCTCTCCACCCATGACTGCAGTAGCCCCAGCCACCTGTCCCCTTCTTCCGGACAGATGTTTTTATAAATTTCGCGGATAACCATGATACCCAGGCAGGAGCCCTCCCCGGGGGCCCTGCCGACCGCCAGGCAGTTCCTGACGGGTATCACCACCTGATGTCCGATCCGGTCCAGAAAACCCTTTCCCGCTCCCAAGGCGTTTACGGCCCTGAGCCTCTGGCGTTCAGACATGTTCAGTGGAGGCAGACCGTTCGCATTATCTTCCAAAGGCCACAGATCCCCGCTGGTAAAAGGCAGGAACTCCCTGAGTGATGCCAGTGTCATGGGGGCAAGCCGTTTAAGATCTGCAGATATCAGAACTGGACCAGGCCATGGATGAAGCGGCTGAACAATATTGTCGCGGCCGGATGATTCTGATTTGACTCTGAGCATATTTTTTAGAGGAGGCCTGAATCAGCGCCGGGGTATTCCCTGCAGACATGTCGGACCGCATCTGTTATGATGGCATAGTCCTTCTTCTGTAGAGTCCGCACGTCCATGAGCACGCGGTCTTCTTCTATTCTGGTGATGACCGGTACTGAAAAGCTTCTCAGGGCGGCTTCCAGACCGGCTGCAGACAGTTTACACTGGCCGACGGATCCAGCACTCAGGCCGACAGCCATGGAATCGAGCCTCTGCAGCGGAAGCGCCCCGCCGCCTACCCTTGAGACAGTCGGGACGATATCTACTGCGAGCCCTGGAATCTTGAGAGCCTTCAACCGTCTTGCCAGCCTCCTGGCACCGGACCGGATTCCGTCAAACGGCATGGTCAGCATTCTGAGTGTAGGAACAGTCCGGACCGCCCTGTCCGGATCACGGTAGATCCGCAGCACCGCTTCCAGTGCCGCCAGGGTCAGCTTGTCTATTCTCACCGCCCGGTTGATGGGATTCTTCTTTATCTTTTCCACAAAACGCTTCTGCCCTACTATAATCCCGGCCTGCGGTCCTCCCAGGAGCTTGTCACCGCTGAAGCTCACCAGGCCGGCACCGGCAGATAGGGATTCCTGGACGGTTGGTTCGTGTATCATCCCGTATCTGGAAAAATCTATGAAATTGCCGCTCCCCAGATCTTCATACACAGGTATACCGAAATCGGATCCCAGTTCGGAGAGTTCCCTCACAGACACAGATTTGGTAAAACCGACCACCTGAAAATTGCTCTGATGAACCTTCAGCAAAAGGGCTGTTTCATCACATATGGCAGAAGAATAGTCTCTGAGATGGGTACGGTTGGTGGCCCCGACTTCTCTGAGGATGGCTCCGCTTCTGGCCATTACATCAGGTATTCTGAAAGAACCGCCGATTTCCACCAGTTCTCCCCTGGAGACTATTACCTCTCGCCCCTTTGCCAGGGTTTCAAGAGTGATAAGTACTGCTGCGGCATTGTTATTTACCACCAGGGCCGCTTCCGCTCCTGTAAGTTCGCAGAGAATCTCCTCCACATGACTGTATCTGCTCCCCCTCACACCTTCTGCCAGATTGTATTCCAGGTTGGAATAACGCCCGGCCGTTTCCATCATGGATTCGAAAATCTCAGGGGGAAGCAAAGACCTCCCGAGATTTGTATGGACCACAACTCCGGTGGCATTTACAAGAGGAACCAGAGACGGCTTCAGCAGTTCATCCAGTTTCTCCTCAACAGACTGCATGATATTCCCGGCTTCAATCCGTGCAGGATCAGGATTTTCATTGGACAGGATATATGACCTCAGGGTAGAAAGAACCTGCCTGCACGCAGCGATCTTTAGATTCCGGGGTGCCTCACCAGACAGAGACTGCACAACTTCATCTACTTTGGGTAATTTACGCAGGAGATCCTTTTGTAACGGAGAATAAGCCATGTTGCGCCTTTCTTTTTTGTGGACCGGAAAAACCAAAGACAGCTGGCTCGACACCGGCATCAAAAAATATGTAAAAAATATAAGACACTATATCTCTCTGGAAATAATACAGATCCGAGGTACCCGTCTAGGCCGGAAACCTGATCCCGAGCAGATACGAACGAAAGAGGCGGCAGCCATGATAAAGGCAATGCCCAGAGCCGCCTTCGTGATAGCCCTTGATGTCAAAGGCCGTAAGCTGGATTCACCAGGCCTAGCAGATCTGCTCAGCAATCTCGAATCGAGAGGAATCAGAGATGTGGTAATGGTAACAGGCGGGCCATTCGGTCTTTCTGAAGACCTGCTGAAAAAAGTGGACCTGAGACTCTCACTGTCTCCCATGACCTTTACCCACGACATGTCACGGCTGATTCTTGCCGAACAGGTCTACAGGGCCTGCACCATCAGGGCAGGTGAACCGTATCACCACTGAGCACCGGCGGAACCGTATTATACTGCCTCAACAGACGTTACTTCCGGAACTTCATTCCTGACATAACGTTCTATCCCTGCCTTCAATGTCATCTGGCTCATGGGACAGCCCTTGCAGGCACCGGTCAGCCTGACCTTGACAACGCCAGTCTCTTCATCGAGTTCGACAAACTCCACATCTCCGCCGTCCTGCTGCAGCATCGGGCGAACCTTATCCAGGGCATCCTGTACTCTCTTTTTCATTTTGTTTCCTCAAATTCTGCTGAAAAGTCACTTCATTTCGTTAATAATGGCAACAGAATAACATCTTCTACATTTCCTTACAGGGCTAGTCAAGTCACCTGACGTGCCGCAGGCAGTCTGCCTGTGGAGGACATGCGGGTCTCTCAAAAAAACCAAGAGTTTTGTTCCGGCACAAGACGCACAAGAAAAATAGCCGCAGACATGGTAGTGATATTTCAAGAATTATTTCTTGAGTACAACACAGTTACAGGGCAAAAGAACAGTGTGCAGCGGTGCCCATGAAGGCATGCCCGCTGCATTCCGGCTCCCTGTCAGCGAAGCAGATTGAGTGCCTTGGGAGCAGATTTCAAAATTCGATGCCCTGCTGAGCCTTGATGCCAGAGCTGTACGGATGCTTAATCTCTTTCATTTCTGTTACCAGGTCGGCCGAATCCACCAGCGCCCGGGGAGCCTGGCGCCCGGTAACAACTATATGCAGCCCCTCCGGTCTTCCAGCCAGGGTATCAATGACATCTTTCTCCGGGATGAAACCGTATTTCATAACATAGGTGAATTCATCAAGAATAATCATGCGGTACCTGCCCGAAGAGATCATGTCTCTTGCGAGATTCCATGCCTCCAGAGAAGCTGTTCTATGAGGCTCAAGGTCATCCGTCTCGCGAATGAATCCCCTGCCGGCCACATGGATGTCCAGCAGGCCCTTGAAATACCCGGCTGAGGAGAACTCTCCGGTCCTGGACGAACTCTTGACAAACTGGACCATGCATACTCTTTGACCATGCCCCATGGCCCTGAGGGCAAGGCCGAGAGCTGCGGTGGTTTTTCCTTTGCCGCTGCCTGTATAAACTATCAGGAGCCCCTTACTCATCTGCGCGTACGACCATCACAGGTACAGCATGCATTGTCCGGCAATGGAACCCGGATTGTTCGGTTCGCGAGTTTGCCGAAGATGTAAAGCGGGGGTGGCACAGACGTACTCTGGTACTTCAAACCCCTGACAATGCGCCGGTTTTGGTGAAATCGCGCCCCCATTGCGGTTTCAAATGCAGAACACTTTTTCGTTGAATTCACTGCACCTTTTTG
>DTYO01000342.1 GCA_012961845.1 Thermodesulfobacteriaceae bacterium | reverse complement strand
GCCCATGAGGAGGTTGTTGAAATCATGGGCAATGCCACCTGCCATGACACCAAGGCTTTCGAGCTTCTGCACCTGCTGAACCTGGGCTTCCAGTTTTTTCTGTTCAGTGATATCTTCTATGACTCCGTCTATATATTCCAGTTCATTGTCTTCATGGAAGTGCGCTGTTGCGGTGCAGGCGGCCCAGAACGTGGTTCCATCCTTTTTCTTCAGATTGATCTGTCTGTTTTTTATGTGCCCACTTTTTAAAATATCCCTTATGAAATCCACCCTGTCTTCAGGATGCTGGTAGAGATCCGAGACGGACGTGTTCATGAATTCATCTACAGAATCATAACCGAACATCTTAACTATGGCCGGATTGGCCTCGATGAAACGGCCGTGCGGGCCGCCCGTGTTGCGGTAGATTCCCATGTTGATGTTTTCTACAAGGGTCCTGAACTTTTTTTCGCTCTGCCTGAGGGCGGCTTCCGCCTTGAAACGCCTTGTGATATCCCTGAAAATGCCCCTAGAGGCCACTGGTTTGCCATCCTTGAACTTGCAGCTGCTGTTGCCTTCCATTATCAGTTCCCTGCCATCCTTGGTAACGAATGTGACCTGAATCTGCTCCAGGTTCTTGCCGTTGAGGGTTTCCTGAAAGAGAGCTCTGCAGTGTTCTGTACAGCTCCTGGGAACAATGTCCCACAATTTGAGACCTGAGACTTCCTCCTCGGAATATCCCATTGTCTTTCTCCAAGTCCGGTTTACGTACAGCAGGGATCCATCAGGGGCAACGCTCTGGATCAGATCATTTGCTTCGTCAAGGATGTCCTGATACCTTTCCTGATTTTTCCTGAGTTCTTCCTCTGTTTTCTTCAGCTTGTTGATGTTTCGGGCCATGTGTACGGCCCCGATCAGCCGGGAGTCTTCTCCACGGATTGGAGATACGACGACCTGATAGTGACCTCCAAGGTTCTGGTCGAAAATGTCACTGGAATGGTCTCTGCCGTTGTCTAACAGCTTCCTGAGAGGACAGTATGCCGGAGGCTTGTTTTGTTTGTGGACGGCATTGTAACAGGTTATGCCCAGGACTTCTTCCCGGCTTACACCAAGTTTCTGCGCCATGGTATTGTTGAGGTACACTATGCGGTAGGATGTATCCATAATGGAGATCAGGTCTGGAAGTACATCACCTATTTGTCTCCAGTTCAGGAGAAACTTTTCCAAGTCTCGGTTGATGGATATCATAATTTTCTGTTCGACATTTTATTAGTTGCCTTTCAGAGAAAATTCATGTGACAAAAAGGAAGAAGACTCGGTCAACTGAAGCAGACGAGCGGAGGAGGTTATGGAAATAATTTGTGAATGTGTAAATGGCGGTCCCAAGGGGAATCGAACCCCTGTTTCCGGCGTGAGAGGCCGGCGTCCTAGACCCCTAGACGATGGGACCGCTTCCAAGGATCTGTGATCCACAAGCATAAATATCATAAATGCTGCTGTCAACCCTGTTTTCCAGGGGCATGGGCAACTGAATCGGCGTTTGTCCTGATATGGGGATTATTGTTCTGGCTCAGGGTGTCCTGCAGTGTCGAACGTCGAAGGAAATTCCAGGGCATCTGTTTTACGGTAGGGCCAGAAAACTTGTAAAGCTGTCAATACAGGATAAAATCATACATGCGTCTTTGACGCGAATCATGAAAATAGCATATTATCTGTCTGACTGATCTTTAAAAATGCCGGGCATACGGCTTGAATCAGGTTGGTTCAGACGATTCGCAGGAAGGGCTTTATTTGTGGGTAAAGAAAAAGAAAAAGGCTTGGTACCGGCAGCTGAGCCGGGAAAAGCAGTCAAAATAACATATGCCTTTTTAATATATGCATTGATCTGTTGCTGTGTTGCCGGCTGTACCGAAAAAAAATCAGAGCCTGTGAAGATCGGGCTTTCAATAAATTTGAGCGGAAGAGGGGGGACAGCAGGAGGATATATACGAGATGGCGCCATGCTTGCCGTGGATGCAATCAATATGGAAGGAGGCGTCAACGGACACAAGATAGAACTGCTGGTCAAAGATGATCAAAATACTCGAAAAGGCATTCTTGATGCAGACAGCACCCTGATAGACAGTGGGGTGCCGGTCATCATAGGTCATTCGTATTCGGAAAACACGATGCTTGCCTACCCCTTTGTCACGTCGCACGATACCCTTCTGCTGACTCCCTACACAGCTACAACCAAACTGTCAGGCATAGATGACTTTTTTGTCAGGACTGCCGTAGACAATAAAAGATACGGCAAGGCCTTGGCAAAGCTGTTAAAAAAAAGAAATGCTGAAAGGGTATCATTCCTGATGGACCTGTCAAACCGCAGTTTCGTTGAGGATTACCTGGAGCAGACTGTCCGGTATTACCACGGAAAATACCGGGCAGTAAGATTCGATTCCCGGAAAAACATGGCCTGGAATGAGCTGGTTGAAGGCCTGCTGGCGGATGATCCGGACACCATTGTACTTCTTACAGAGGTCACCATGACCGGAATTGCCGCCCAGAAATTGCGTCAGGCAGGCTACGGCGGGCATCTTGCAGGGACGATATGGGCCCAGACCCCTGACTTAGTCAGGTATGGCGCCGACAGTGTGGAAGGTATGAGCATTATCACTTTTATAGCTCCGAACATCAAAAGCCATGAATATGAGTGGTTTGCCTCACGGATCAGGGAAAAATTCAATAGTGGTCCGACCGCCAGATCCGTCAGGGCCTATGAGGCAG
>DTYO01000341.1 GCA_012961845.1 Thermodesulfobacteriaceae bacterium | reverse complement strand
CTTCGGTTTGCGGTTCGGGAAGGTGGCCGGACGGTAGGGGCCGGGGTGGTCAGTGAAATCCTGGAATAGGAGTATTTCATGAGGGATATTATTATATTGGCATGTATTGAGTGTAAGAGGAAAAACTACACTACCACCAAAAACAAGAGGACTACTCCAGGTAAGCTTGAACTTAAAAAGTATTGTCCGTTTGACAGGCGTCATACCCTGCACAAGGAGACAAAATAGACCGCTCTAATCATCTAAAGAGTATTCAGTTGCAGGCCAGTAGCTCTAATGGTAGAGCACCGGACTCCAAATCCGGGTGTTGGGGGTTCGAGTCCCTCCTGGCCTGCCAAATGTTTTTTTATAGCAGTGGTCCGGATATTCAGGATAGAGGTTGTCAGTGGCAAAGAAGAAAAGAAAACAGAAAGCGGCTGTGGCTGCTGAAATGCTGACCCGGGGCGGTAAGGCCAGGCCTCAAAAGAATACTTTTGTCGGCAGAAGTGGAACGGCAGGCGCTGGGAAGGCAGATTCTGCACAGACCATGTCGGCGGGCGGTACAACAGGCTGGGTTAGTCAGATAAGGACATTTCTTGCGGAGGTCAAGGTGGAATTCGACAAAGTAGCCTGGCCAACGAAAAAAGAGACTATAGCCATGACAACAGCGGTTCTTGCTATAACCTTTTTCTTTACAGCCTATCTTGGGCTTGTAGATATGACCCTGTCAAAACTGGTTGCATTTCTCATTTACTGAAAAATCATGAATAACAGCAAGTGATTATTTTAGGGTGCCTATATCAGTTACACCGACTGAAGGATCTGGAAAGGTCTGGATAACGGAATCTTCCAACAATATTACTGAATTACTGAGATTTTGACAATACAACATGGCTCATAAATGGTACATTGTTCACACCTATTCAGGGTTTGAGAATAAGGTGAAGGCTACTCTGGAAGAACGGATTAAACAGCATGGCATGGAAGAGCTGTTTTCGGAAATAGTAGTTCCTACTGAAAAGGTTGTAGAGATAGTAAAAGGAGAAAAGAGGACCTCCAACAGGAAGGTATATCCAGGATATATTCTGGTAAAAATGGAGCTCAACGACGACAGCTGGCACCTGGTGCAGGATACTCCTAAGGTCACAGGCTTTGTTGGCGGTCTTCAGAATCCTGTACCGCTGCCTGAGGGAGAGGCTGAAAAAATTATCCAGCAGATGGAAGAAAGGTCCCTGAAGCCCATACCAAAATACAGGTTTGAAAAAGGGGATCAGGTAATTGTAACAGAAGGGCCTTTTGCGAATTTTAACGGGATAATAGATGAAGTAAAGCCGGACAAGGGCAAAGTCCGGGTGCTTGTATCCATTTTCGGGCGCTCTACTCCGGTTGAGCTGGAATTCGGGCATGTACAAAAGGCTAGTTGATTAGAAGGAGAAGTAAATGGCCAAAAAAATAGCCTCATATATTAAACTCCAGATTCCTGCAGGTCAGGCGAACCCGTCTCCTCCTGTAGGGCCTGCTCTCGGCCAGCATGGAGTGAACATAATGGAGTTTGTCAAGGCCTTTAATGCCAAGACACAGGATCAGATGGGGATGATCATTCCAGTAGTGATTACTGTATATGCAGACAGGTCTTTCAGCTTTATTTTGAAGACGCCTCCTGCTTCTGTACTTTTAAAGAAGGCAGCCAAGATCGAAAAAGGTTCAGGCGTTCCCAACCGGGACAAGGTTGGTAAAGTTACCAGGAAGCAGGTGGAAGAGATTGCCAAGATCAAAATGCCTGATCTTACGGCTGCCGATATTGATGCAGCCTTGAAGACAGTTATGGGAACAGCCCGGAGTATGGGCATAGAAGTAGTCGATTAAGGAGACCGGCCATGGCACGTCATGGTAAAAAATACAGAAATGTCAGGGAACAAATAGATACAAAAAAGAGATTCAATCTGGATGAAGCTATTGATGCAGCCCTGAAGGCTCATTACGCTAATTTTGATGAAAGCGTGGATGTTGCCATAGTGCTCGGGGTTGACCCGAGAAAAGCTGACCAGAATGTCAGGGGATCGGTGGTGCTCCCCAATGGTACAGGCAAGACACAGAGAGTTCTGGTCATAGCAAAGGGCGAGAAGGTCAAGGAAGCCGAAGAGGCCGGAGCTGATTTTGTCGGTGGTGAAGAGCTTGTGGAGAAGATTCAGGGCGGCTGGCTGGATTTTGACAGGGTAGTAGCCACACCGGATATGATGTCTATGGTTGGAAGGATAGGGAAAATACTCGGTCCTAGAGGCATGATGCCAAATGCAAAAACCGGGACAGTTACATTTGATGTTGCAAGAGTGGTCAAGGAAATCAAGGCGGGCAAGGTTGATTTCAGGGTTGACAAGGCAGGAGTTGTGCACGCTCCCATCGGACGGGTATCTTTCGGAGCGGAAAAAATCAGAGAAAATTTTTCGGCTCTCGCCGAGACAATCCTCAGGATTAAACCTGCGTCCAGCAAAGGTGCCTATATAAAAGGATTGGCTATTTCGACCACCATGGGGCCCGGAATAAAGATAGAACCTGCCGAGGTTAAGGCGGCGGCAGCCTGAGCATGATTAAAAGTTGAATTTTCATTTATTTATCCTGTAATTTAAGTCAGAAAAGTCAAAGACAGTAGGTACATCACATCTGTTTAATGGGACGGTTTCGTTAGGAAAATGTCCCACCTACCAAGACGAGTGAGACCTCTGCCTTTGGCAGTAATAATAAACTGCCTGTGGCGGAAAGGGGGGATGAATTTGCCTTTAACTTTAGACGAGAAAAAGGCTCTTGTGGAAGAACTGCACGACAAGCTGTCCAGATCGGTGATGGTAATTCTTACCAAATTTCCTGGGCTTGACGTGGAAAGTGCCAATAAATTACGCAGCAATCTGAGAGATGCCGGAGGCGAGTGGAAAGTCTCGAAGAATACGCTCCTGAAAAGGGCGGCAGAAGGCACTCTGGCAGAAATTCTCATTGACAAATTTGAGGGTCCGAATGCCATTGCCATAAGCTATGATGATCCGGTCGGAGTGGCAAAGGTCCTGGTGGATTTTGCCAAGGAGAACGAGATCCTTGAAATCCGGGGCGGTATGCTGAATGGCAAGCCGATAGATCCTGAAGGGGTGGAGGCGCTGGCCAAACTGCCTGGCAGGGAGGTACTGATAGCCAAAATGCTGTCAGTTCTTGCAGCTGCTCCAAACAAACTGGTTCAGGTTCTGGCTGCTGTGCCGCGAAAACTGGTATATGCACTTCAAGCGATAGAAGAACAGAAAAAGTGAGCAGATTTATCCTTACGGGTAAATTTTTGGAAGGAGAATGAGAAAAATGGCTGTTACCAAAGAAGAAGTAATCGATTTTATATCCAATATGTCAGTTCTGGAACTTTCAGAGTTCATATCTGAACTCGAAGATAAATTTGGTGTGTCGGCGGCAGCGCCTGTGGCTGTTGCAGCTGTAGGTGGGGCGCCGGGAGAGGGAGGATCCGCGCCTGCAGAAGAGAAGACAGAATTTGATGTGGTGCTGGCGGAAATAGGAAGCCAGAAGATTAAGGTAATCAAGGAAGTCAGGGCCATTACCGGTCTGGGTCTCAAGGAGGCCAAGGATCTGGTTGAAAGTGCACCTAAACCCATTAAGGAAGCCGTTTCCAAGGAAGAGGCTGAAAAAATTAAAGAACAGGTGGAAAAAGTCGGGGCTACCATAGAAATAAAATAGGTAAATCGTGACTACCAGTCTGGAATTCGTGGAGGAGCCATAAAAAAAACCTCTCCGGTTCCGGACGTGACATACGGCCCCCTGCGATACTCTGTATTTTGTTGGTGGAGGCAGCGCGAAAGAGAAAATGATCATATCTCCCCCTGAGGGGTGAAGTTTTCAATGACGGGCTACACAGGAATCAAAGAAAATACAGAGTGCTGCAGGGGGCTTGTTTTTAAGAGAAAAACAGCTATCCCGTAACGGATGCTGATAGATGGCTGTTCTGAAGTTCTTCAACAGCCCTATTTGTACCATTAGTACATTCCGCAGCAACAGTTTTCCATAGCCAGGCCGAGGCAAAACTTTATGACAAAATTCAAAAATGTTTCAGTCAGAAAGAATTTCAGCCGAATTCAGAAGGCCGTTCCTGCACCGCATCTTATTGAGATGCTGCACCGGTCATATTCAAAATTTCTTCAGAAGGACGTCGCACCGGAGGCCAGAGAAAGTTTCGGTTTGCAGGCAGCGTTTCAGAGTGTGTTCCCCATTACTGATTTCACCGGTGCGTCTTTCTTGGAGTTCGTCCAGTATTCCATAGGTGATCCAAAGTATTCAGTGGAGGAATGCGTGTCCCGAGGGTCTACATATGAGGCCCCGGTCAAAATTGTTGTACGTCTTCTGTCTTATGACATAGACAAGGAGAGCGGAGTCCAGAGTATACGTGACATCAAGGAGCAGGAGATTTATTTCGGAACAATCCCCTTGATGACCAAAACAGGGACGTTTGTTATAAATGGTACAGAGCGTGTTGTTGTAAGTCAGCTTCAGAGGTCGCCCGGGGTGTTCTTTACCCATGACAAGGGAAAGACTCATGCCAGTGGAAAGCTGCTGTATTCAGCAAGAATAATACCTGTCAGGGGGTCGTGGATAGATCTGGAATTTGACCACAAGGACATTCTCTATGTCCGTATAGACAGGAGACGAAAGTTTCCTGCTACAATCCTCCTGAAGGCTTTGGGGTACAGTACCGAAGAGCTGCTGAGCATATTTTATCACTTTGATACGTATTTAATCGAAGGCTCTCTGCTTTATCAGATAGTTAACCCTGAAACCATGTTAGGTCAAAGGGCCTCTCTGGATGTGGTGCATCCTGAAACAGGGGAAATTGTGTTCAAAAAAAAGAGCCGAAAATTTACCCGCAGCACGATGCGCAAATTTTCTGATTACGGAATAACAAGGGTTCCTGTCGAAGAAGAAGACGCAATAGGGAAAATAACTGCCTTGGACGTAGTAGACAAAGAAACCGGAGAGGTCCTCATTTCCGGCAACTCGCCTCTTACCAAGGAACATCTTGAACTGCTCAGAGAGCGTGGTATCAGAGAAATCAAGACTCTTTTTATAGACGGTATCAAGGTAAGTTCTTCCGTCAGGGATACCCTTCAGCTTGACAAGGTCAATACCAGGGAAGAGGCGGTGCTCGAAATATATAGACGGCTTCGCCCCAGCAGTCCTCTGATAGAAGAGGTGGCTGAAAAGTTCTTCAAGTCTCTGTTCTTTAATCCTGATACATATGATCTGTCAGAGGTCGGGAGATATAAGATCAATGAAAGGCTGAACCTCGAGATCCCCTTGTCTGAACGTGTTCTCTCTGCTGAGGATATACTTGAGACTATGAAGGAACTGGTCAGATTGAAGGATCAGATGGGGGATGTGGATGATATAGATCATCTGGGCAACAGGCGGATCAGGTCGGTGGGAGAGCTTATAGAGAACCAATATCGGATCGGACTGGTGAGGATGGAACGGGCCATTAAAGAGAGAATGACACTCCAGGAAGTGGAGGCATTGATGCCCAATGACCTAGTCAATCCGAAACCTGTCAGTTCGGTAATCAAGGAATTTTTCGGATCCAGTCAGCTCTCGCAGTTCATGGACCAGACAAATCCTCTGTCTGAGATAACACATAAGCGCAGGCTGTCGGCTCTGGGCCCGGGCGGCCTTTCGAGGGAAAGAGCAGGTTTTGAAGTACGGGATGTGCATCCCACACACTACGGACGAATCTGCCCTATCGAAACTCCTGAAGGACCGAACATCGGACTTATTGTTTCTCTGAGCAGTTATGGAAGAGTAAATGATTATGGTTTCATAGAAACGCCGTACCGCTTAGTTAAAAACCGAATTGTCACCGACAAGATCGTCAATATGATGGCTACCGAGGAAGAAAAGGAGATAATCGCCCAGGCAACGGTACAAGTAGATGTAGATGGCAGAATCGTGGATGATATGGTGGGAGTCAGGAGAAAAGGCGAGTTCGTTATCGTGCCTGCAGAAGAAGTTACCGCCATTGATGTCTCGCCACATCAGATGGTAAGTGCTTCTGCCGGCATTATCCCATTTCTGGAAAATGATGATGCCAACAGGGCTCTTATGGGGTCCAATATGCAGAGGCAGGCGGTTCCGCTGCTGATTTCCCAGGCACCTCTAGTGGGTACAGGCCTGGAAAAGAAAGTAGCACATGATTCTGGTGTTACCATTGTCGCCAAGCGGGATGGATGGGTGGAAGATGTCGATTCAAGACGCTTGGTGGTAGGTTACGATGAAGATGAATCCAGGAATCTGCCGGTAGAGGTGGAGATACACAAGTTCACAAAATATCAGAAGTCCAACCAGACGACCACGATGAATCAGAAGCCGATAGTCTATCCCGGCCAGAGGATCAAGGAGGGAGATGTGCTGGTGGATGGGCCGGCGACCAGCAAAGGTGAACTGGCCTTGGGAAAGAATGTCGTCGTGGCTTTCATGCCGTGGGGCGGATACAATTTTGAAGATGCAATAATTGTAAATGAACGTCTTATCAAGGAGGACGTGTTTACGTCTGTCCACATAGAAAAATTTGAGGTTGAGGCCAGAGATACCAAGCTGGGCAAGGAGGAAATCACCAGGGATATACCTAATGTCGGAGAAGAAGCCCTGAAGAATCTGGATGAAAGCGGTATCATCAGGATAGGGGCCGAGGTCATGGCCGGCGATATACTCGTGGGCAAAGTTACACCAAAAGGTGAGACTCAGCTCTCTCCTGAGGAAAAACTGCTGAGAGCCATTTTCGGTGAGAAAGCAGGTGATGTCAAGGATACCTCCCTTACAGCGCCTCCCGGTGTGCAGGGAGTGGTAATCGATGCCAAGGTTTTTAGCCGAAAAGGGGTTGAAAAAGACGAACGGAGCCAGAAAATTGAAGATCTCGAAGTGGCAAATGTTCAGAAAGACCAGGCAGACGAGATAAATGTAATACGCAGGAGCGTCCTGAAAAAACTTGAGAGGCATCTCCGGGCCCGCAGGGCTGCAGTAGCCATCAAGACTAAAAGCGGAAAGACCATCCTGGAGGCTGGTCAGGAGATAACAGGCGAAGTCCTGTCCATTATTCCATTCCAACGCTTAAGAGATTTATTGCTGGAAGGACAGACAAAAATAGATCCTGTGGTTGAAGAGGTGCTGGCCTGGTATGAAAGCGAAGTGGAACGGATCACCAGGCACTTCGAGGGCAAGATCGAGCGTCTCAAGAAAGGAGATGAGCTTGCGCCGGGTGTGATAAAAATGGTCAGGGTATATGTTGCCATGAAACGCAAACTGGCTGTCGGGGATAAAATGGCAGGACGTCATGGCAACAAGGGAGTGGTCTCAAAGATTGTTCCTATAGAGGATATGCCCTACTTTGAAGACGGTACCACGGTTGATATTCTTCTGAATCCTCTGGGTGTGCCTTCCAGGATGAATGTAGGGCAGATTCTGGAAGTTCATCTGGGCTGGGCTGCAAGAAATCTTGGAATACAGCTGGCTGAAATGGCGAAAGATTATCAGATAGATCTCATAAGGAAAAAGCTGGAGGCAATCTTGTCTGAGAAGGAGCAGGAAGAACTCGTCGAGGGCTTGAGCGACGAAGAGATCCGGCAGCTGGCAATCAGCCTGCATGAAGGAGTACCCATGGCTACCCCTGTATTCGACGGGGCCAAGGAGGATCAGATTCGCCGGCTGCTGGTTGAAGCGGGCCAGCCTGAAACAGGCAGTGTCACACTCTATGACGGACATACAGGAGAACCTTTTGCTCAACCGGTCACCGTGGGAGTAATGTACATGCTCAAGCTCCACCATCTGGTAGATGAGAAAATACATGCCAGATCTACCGGGCCTTATTCCCTTGTTACCCAGCAGCCGTTGGGGGGCAAGGCTCAGTTCGGAGGCCAGCGTCTTGGAGAGATGGAAGTCTGGGCGATGGAGGCGTACGGAGCCGCCTATTCACTTCAGGAATTTCTCACTGTGAAGTCGGATGACGTCACGGGCCGGTCCCGCATGTATGAAAAAATTGTAAAAGGAAACAATTTCCTTGAGGCAGGTCTGCCAGAGTCTTTTAATGTGCTTGTCAAGGAACTTCAAGGCCTGTGCATGGACATAGATATGCTGGAATAGTGCCGGTCCTTTTGTGCTTACTGTTAAATCTGATTCAACATACCCAAAGAGGTTAAATTTATATGGACGATCTTCTCTCATTATTTACCAAGCCCAAGGACCCGTTGAGCTTCAAGGCTGTGAGGATCTCTATTTCTTCTCCCGAGGACATGCTGGAGAGGTCCCATGGAGAGGTGAAACAGCCTGAGACCATAAATTACCGTACTTTCAAACCGGAAAGAGACGGGCTTTTCTGTGCAAAGATTTTCGGGCCGGTAAAAGATTACGAATGCTTGTGCGGAAAATATAAACGCATGAAGCACAGGGGGGTCATATGCGAAAAATGCGGTGTAGAAGTCATACAGTCCAAGGTCAGACGTGAACGAATGGGCCACATCTCGCTGGCTGCACCGGTGGCTCATATCTGGTTTCTGAAAAGTCTGCCCAGCAAGATAGGATCGCTGCTGGATCTGACTCTAAAGGAGCTGGAGAGAGTACTTTACTTTGAGTCTCACATAGTGCTCCATTCCGATATGGTCGAAATCCCGGTAGGGACTCTCATGTCTGACGAGGCGTATTACCAGAACCGTGAGCAGTTTGGAGATAAATTCAAGGTTGGGATAGGGGCAGAGGCCATCCAGCAGCTTTTGAGCAAACTGGACCTTGACAAGTTGTCTGTAGAGCTTCGGGAGGATATGCAGAAGACACGTTCTGAGGCAAAGAGGAAAAAACTCGGCAAGCGTCTGCGGGTGGTAGAGGCCTTCAGAGACTCTGGCAATCGGCCTGAATGGATGATTCTTAATGTTATTCCGGTACTGCCCCCGGATCTGCGTCCCCTGGTACCCTTGGACGGCGGCCGTTTTGCCACGTCTGACCTGAATGATCTGTACCGGAGAGTTATTAACCGTAACAACAGGCTCAAGCGCCTGCAGGACCTGGATGCTCCCGATATAATAATTAGAAATGAAAAGAGGATGCTGCAGGAGGCGGTAGATGTCCTGTTTGACAATGGAAGGCGCGGAAGAGTTGTTACCGGCCCCAACAAACGGCCTCTCAAGTCACTTGCCGACATGCTCAAAGGCAAGCAGGGACGCTTTCGCCAGAATCTGCTTGGTAAACGGGTGGACTACTCGGGCCGATCGGTCATAGTCGTGGGACCTGAGCTGAGACTCCACCAGTGCGGCCTGCCGAAACGGATGGCCATTGAGCTCTTCAAACCCTTTATTTACAATAAACTGGAGGAGAAAGGGCTGGTAACTACCATAAAAAGCGCAAAAAAAATGGTAGAGAAAGAAGTACCTGAGGTATGGGATGCCCTGGATGAAGTGGTCAGGGAATATCCGATTCTTCTGAACAGGGCACCTACCCTGCATCGCCTTG
>DTYO01000340.1 GCA_012961845.1 Thermodesulfobacteriaceae bacterium | reverse complement strand
GGCTGGGATATGGTGGTTTTTTTTCAGGTCTGACAGACCATCACTGGACCCTGACGCCGTGCCCAGGCCTGTCACGGCAAGAGGCGATCTTGCAGAAGATGAAAAAAACACTATAGAACTGTTCCAGACGGCATCCGTCTCGGTGGTCTATATCACCAGTATAGAACGGCGGAGGAATCTTTTCAGCCTTAATGTCTATGAAATACCGCAGGGAACAGGATCAGGTTTCATATGGGACAGGGAGGGGCATATAGTCACCAACTATCATGTCATCAAGGATGCAAACCGGGTAGAGGTGACACTTGCCGACCATTCCACATTCAAGGGATATTTGATCGGTGTCGCGCCTGACAAGGATCTGGCTGTTCTCCAGATTACAGCCCCCCCTGAAAAACTGACCCCCATACTTATAGGCGAGTCAGCAGGTCTCCTAGTTGGACAGAAGGCTTTTGCCATAGGCAATCCCTTCGGTCTGGATCAGACCATCACTGCCGGCATCATCAGTGCTCTCGGCAGGGAGATGACATCAATCACAGGGCGGACCATAGAAGGCATGATCCAGACAGACGCTGCTGTCAACCCCGGCAATTCAGGCGGACCGCTCCTTGATAGCGCCGGCAGGCTGATCGGAGTCAATACCGCTATCTACAGCCCTTCCGGGGCGAGTGCGGGAATTGGATTTGCTGTTCCAGTGGATACCGTCAATCGTGTAGTTCCTGAAATAATCAAATATGGCAGGGTCCTTCGGCCGGGTCTGGGAGTAACCGTGGCAAACCAGAGGATTGCGGAGCGTCTGGGCATAGAAGGAATCCTGGTTATCAATGTTCAGCCGGGCAGTAGCGCTGAAAAGGTGGGAATCCGCGGGACCCGCCGGATAAACGGCAGGATAATTCTCGGCGACATCATCCAGAGTATCAATGGTGAGCCACTGGCGACCTATAATGACCTGTTGAACGCAATGGAAAAATTCCGGGTTGGAGATGTAATTACCCTTGGAATACTCCGAGGCGAAAGGAAAATCGAGCTGGAAATCGAGCTTGAAGAGATAGGATGATCTGGCCGGAAAAGGATGATTGACCACTGCTGTACGACTTGATATTCTGGGCGCTGTCTGAACCTGTCCATTGATGGTTTTTTCTGGTTCTGTGCGTTGCACAGGAATCTGACCAGGAAAAGGGTACCTAAAAAAAATCAGGAATTTTGTTCCAGAACAAGGCGGGCAAGAAAAATAACCGCAACATATTAGTGATATTTCGAGTATTAAATTTTGCGTCCAACACGGTTATTGGTCAAAAGAACAATTTTTAGAAAATACCCAAACGTCAGTTGCTGGTCTCTAGCAATTTATCTCACAAGCCTTGACCTCAAACCCAAAAATCGCATTTCCGGACAGGCACTGTGCGAGAGCAAAAATACGGGAACAAGAACCCCCTGATCGTCACAGGCTCCACAGGTTAATCCGTTTTACCGGATTATAACTGATGAACAAAATGAAATTTCCGGCATCAGCCAAGACCAGCGTTCGAACCAAGCTCCTGAGGGATCTATTGGGTATCATAACCCTTACATCGGGAGTCATAACGGCAGTTGCTTTCTTCCAGTTTTCCCATCAGACCAGAGATATCTCCCAGTCTGTAATAGAACAGGCCACAGAATCGGCTAGGAATAAACTGGTTCAGTTTTTCCAGCCCCTGGAGAAAAGTCTCCTGATGGCCGGAGAATGGGGCAGATCTGGACTGCTCGACCTGTCAGACGTTACGAAACTCAATGCAAAATTCGTCCCTTTTCTCGAACAGATGCTCCAGGTTTCCTCTGTGGTCATAGCACAGGAAAACGGCAGGGAATATTTTCTGATCAGAGATGGCAAGAACTGGCTAGACCCGTTCAATTAGTGCCGATCGAAAAGACAATCAGGTAATCTGGCACAAATGGAAGAGCCCGAATGAGCTGATGGACAAATGGTCAGAAAAGATAGATGTGGTGTGGTTTTTCGCCGATGGCAATGGGCGACCACGCCATATGGATAGGTATGGCTGTCCCGGAAACGGATTGCCTCGGCCGGGATCTCATGAAAAACAACGCCTTTCTTCTGGTGATTGCAGGAGCTATGGTACTAGGGCTGGCAGGGGTTCTTCTGATTGTACGAAAATACAGCCATCAACTCAAGGATGTACCCAGAAAGGCCATCAGCAGCGAGATTTTGAAGCCGGAATCCTGGAACTCATCCAGGAGGGTGAAAGCAGTACTCTTGAATTCAAATCGACCATGAGAACCAATCTCCGGACGGGAAAAACCGGCAAGGAAGTGGAGATGGCATGGCTGAAAACAGTGGCTGCATTCATGAACTCAGATGGGGGAACGCTCCTGATAGGGGTAAACGACCAGGGTGAAATCACGGGCATAGAGGCTGATCAGTCTCAGGATGACGACAAATGCGGTCTTCATTTCAAAAACGTCTTCAACCAGCATATAGGTGCAGAATTCTCCGAATATGTCGATTTTCAAATCAGGTCTGTTGACGGCAGAAAGGTAGTCCTGGTTACATGCGAACGTTCCCCGAAACCGGTATTTCTCAAGAAAAAACATGAAGAGGAGTTCTACATACGTTCCCGGTCCATCAAGCGTAAGGCTGGGCATGAGTCAGACTCTCCAGTACCTGGATGGAAGGAAATAGCAGGATCACGGGAACCGTTGCCGACCCTATGTCTTCCGGTAGAACAACATGAAATTTGTAGCAGCCGTTGATTTTTCGGAAATATCTTCCGATATTCTAAGGCATGCAGAAAGGCTGGCCCGTTCGACTTCCGGCGAGCTCTTTCTGCTTCACTGCACTGAGCCTGATCCATATTTTGTCGGTTATGGTGCCGGTCCGGACTCAGTAAGACATCAGGTTGCCAGGAAGTTCCGGGAAGAACGTCGCAGGCTCCAGGCCGAAGCTGACCGGATCCGGAGGACCGGCCTGAAAGTCACTGCCCTGGTGATCCAAGGCACTGCAGTCGAAACAATACTGGATGAAGTGGAAAGGCTCCATGCAGACATGATCATTATAGGCTCCCATGGTCATGGAGCTGTATATGACATTCTGGTGGGAAGCGTCGGAGAAGGAATCCTCAAAAAAAGTCCGGTGCCTGTTCTGGTGGTCCCTGGACACCGGAAATGAAAAATTCCAGCAGTCTGAGGCCGGTCAATAACTTGCCTTCATTTCATGCAAAGATATCTACGAATTCGCCCCGTCCGATAGAAATTCCATCGGTTCTGTCATAGGGAGAGATAGAAAAACCCCTAGGCTTGTAGGTGACAGGCATCGAGATAAATCTTCCTGGTGTGAAATTCCTGTTCCTGCCTACTTCCTTTCTCCCCGTGGATGTCATGGAATTTCCACCCGCTCCAGTATCATGGTGCCCGACCGGGACCGGAAAGGACATAGACAACCTTGCGGGTGCTACAGAACTGATCATTTCTTAAAGTACACCAAAGCAGCAGACAGTGACTATTTCACGACTATCACTTCAGGTGTTCTGTGTCAATGAGAATTTTGTTCTCTGAGCCCGGGATGCTGCAGACACAAGGCAGCAGGGCCACCCGGACGCATTCCCTGCACTTCAACCCGGATAATTCGGCAGATACGCTACCCGGTGAACAGAGAGAAAGACACAAATAAGATGGTTGTCAACAGGAACGCGAAAATACCCTACGGACGGTCACCATTTTTCCTGCAGCTTTGCCTGAATATTGGGGAATCCCCCTCCCCTGTCGGAAAAAACAGAACAAAAAGCCCCTCTTTTGGAGGGGCGCAACAAACATCAAGGGTTTGTAACCCGTTGAGATATTATTGGTGGGCGGTACTGGATTCGAACCAGTGACTTCCACCGTGTGAGGATGGCACTCTCCCGCTGAGTTAATCG
>DTYO01000339.1 GCA_012961845.1 Thermodesulfobacteriaceae bacterium | reverse complement strand
TTGTCCTGGTGGGGGCCTATATAATAGACATATATCATGTCTTTGACCCCGTCTGAGAGGCCTCTTACTATGTCCAGGTACTGAGAAAACGTGAACCGCCGCAGATCCAGCGATTTTTCGAGGAGTGTGAGGTACGTTGCGAATTTTTTGGAATGGACTTCATTCAGCTGGATGGCTCTCCAGAAGAGCCTGAGACATTTTACTATCCTGACAAAAATAGCCTTTGTAATAAAAGGTACATCCAGAGAGGCGCTGAGTCTCTCAAAATAGACGTTTGCGAGGTTTTCCAGGCGGTATGTAAGGCTGAGTGCATCGAATTTCTTTTCGTGGTACCGGCCGTACATTGATGGAATGTCTGCAGCAATATGTCTCTTGTGGTAAATGCTTTCATGAATCTCGAATTTATCAGGGCTGAGAATGATCTTTTTCAGTTCCTCAAGCTTTTCGAGGATCACATTCAGGCACTCTTCCGGATCATCCCTTTCTATGGCCTCTATTACCTCGTCCAGTCCATGGAAACCGTAATTCTGGGCTTCTTCCAGGTGATGCCTGATTTCCTGGGTACCAAGTTCATATTTCAGTGTCTCCAGCCTGAACATCCTGATCAGAAGTTTCAGACGCTTCTTTTCATGCGGTGGCACATCAGATACCTGGTCCAGGATCAGGGCGAGATGTTCATCAGAGATGTTCAGTATCTGCTTGATGTGTCTGGCAAAGGGTTCAAGACCCAGGGTGACTGCAAGGTGTCTGATGAGACGGTGCACATGTTCCACATAAGGTCCGTGAGCGGGTATCTGGCCCAGTATTTCAGGAGGCAGAAAAGGTTTCAGCCTGTCTTTCTGCCTGCTGTACCAGAAACAGAATATGGCCTGAATGAAATCTACAATGAGATTGTTGCTCTCAACATGACTCTGCTTGCGGAGGAAGTGAATCAGGATGTCTTTTCTGTGTGATATCTCATCGAGCTCCGTGGATACATCCCTTAGAAGTCCCTCTGCACCTATTTCATTGAAATAAACCGGGAGTATCTTTGCCAGTTGCTTGACCATGTTGTACACAGGGCCGATGTCACAGTTGAGAAGCCTGGTCACATCTTTCTGGAACAGATCGGTGTCTCTGATGCATGTTCCGCCGAGCCTCAGATATACCAGCAGGGCGGACAGGAGATTGCTGCAAACCTTGGGCTTGTGCCCTATAATATTCAGCCATACCCTGATATTCTGGAGGTGGGCCGGATTGCTCAGTATGTGCCATTCAGAATCCACTCCCCGGATACCGGGGGTCTGAAAGCCGAAATTGATGACCTGATCCAGGAAAAGCTCCATAAGGCCCTGATTGCTCCGTCTGAATATCTCGTTGCCCAGTGTTTCAATACATTGAAGAGCGGTCCTGGGGAAATGTCCTATATGCTGTTTGAGCAGGTCAAAACTCTTGGGAAGAACGGTTTTCAGCTGGTTTATCTCGGCTGTCCTGACCTTGCATACCAGGCTTCGGTTGATCTGACGCAGAATTTCTTCGTGAATCCCTGCCAAGCCGTCTATTTCAAGGAGATGAAACAGGAAGAGGAGCTGGAGATCTATCTCATAAGGTGTATGGGAATCCCCCTTCTCGGCCGATGCGGAAATGTTGCATGACAGGTTTCCGATTGCATGGGCTATTTGCCTGTAATTCCGGACTATGTCCAGGTGACCGGGCATTTCCAGGAGATCCCGTACCGTGTGGAAACCTGACTCTCTGGTTTTAAGGGTCCCTATTTCCTCCATGTATTGCTCAAATCTGCTGTGGGAAACAGGTGCAAGGAGTTCCTTGATCCTGTCGAGATCGGAGATTTCAAGCCTTGAACCATATTGCTCTAGAGTCCTGTCCAGCCATTTGACCGGTCCCGGCTGGCTGAGCCAGTACCGTATGGTGGCCTTTCTGAGCCTTTTCATCAGGTCTCCTGAGACCTGCCAAAGCCTTGAAGACCCGGAGCAGTCATCCAGCTTGCCTGCAAGATTCCTTACAAGGCGGGGGAATGGGTGAAAACTTGTAATGAGGGCCTCAATAACCGAATCAGAACCGGTGTACAGTTTCTGGAATGTTCCGGTAAGCGTCTTTTCCAAGTCGGAAAGTATTTCCGGTTCAAGGGTCTGTACCAGTTTTTCAAGAAATGCCATCAGGCCTTCCACGGCCTGTACCTTGTGCTCTTTTTTGGGCGCTTCGTCTATAATATCCAGAAAAGTGGTTATGATAACCGCTATGGATTCGACCCCCCTGTTGGACCTGCTGTATGTAGCAAGATTTTTCAGTGCGAAAGCCCGTAGCTCTCCGATTACTACAGGCCAGTTTCTGTACGGATGATGGAGTTCAAAGAGGAGGTGGTCGGCAGCCTTCAGCACACCCTGATAATCTTTTACGGCCTCCCTCAGGACCTTGTACCGGGGGGCATATTCTAGCTGGTCTACCGCTGTCGCCTCCAGATTTATCTGCAGGGCTTTGGATTCCAGCACCATAATGTCAGAATGCCTTGTGAAGGTCCATGTGCAGGATCAGGTCAAGGACTCTGTTGGAGTATCCCCATCCATTGTCGTACCATGACAT
>DTYO01000338.1 GCA_012961845.1 Thermodesulfobacteriaceae bacterium | reverse complement strand
CTGAATTCAACGAAAAAGTGCCCGGCACTTGAAGCACCCAAGGGCACCTTTGAAAATTGTTCTATTGCCCCATAACTGTGTTGAACGTAAAAAAATAATCCTCGAAATATCACTAATATGTCTGCGGTTTTTTCGTGTCCGCCTTGTTCTGGAACAAAATTCCTAATTTTCAGAGGTGCCCTCGGGAGCTTCAAGTGCCGGGCACTTTTTCGTTGAATTCGCTGCACGTTTTTGGTGCAGTTTTTGACTCACAATATTTTATTCTCTTCCGTTGCTTTCTCCCCTTCTGAATAGGGGTTTTTTTCGTGCCTTGTGCCATCTGATAATGTGGTCCCATGCATCCGCCGCATTTTCCACACATGTGAATATGTCGTTGTCTTCGGGCACTATTACCCCTTCCTCCATGAGAAAATCAAAATCTACCGCCTTTTTCCAATAGTCGTTACCCACCAGGACCACTGGTATGGGCTCGGATTTTCTGGTTTGGATCAGGGTGAGGGTCTCAAAAAGTTCGTCCAGCGTGCCGAATCCGCCTGGATATATCACAAGTGCCCTGGCCCGGTTGAGGAAATGGAGCTTTCTGATTGCAAAGTAGTGGAACTGAAAACACAGGTCAGGTGAGATGTAAGGGTTGGGGAACTGTTCATGGGGCAGCCTGATATTCAGGCCGATGGACTTTGCACCGGCATCGTAGGCCCCGCGATTGGCGGCCTCCATTATGCCAGGGCCTCCTCCGGTCATCAGTATCACCCTGGTGTCTTCCGGGCCCTTTCCGCTTTGGCCTACGAACCTGCCGAAAACCCTGGCATCTTCATAATAGATGCTTTTTTCTAACATGCGCTCTGCGACATACAGCTCTCTGAGCAGCAGTCTGGAACCGGGCTCCTTTTTCACCTTCCTCTGTACAGCCTTGAGCCTTTTCATGGCCGTCTTGTGTTCCATGATGCGCGAGCTGCCGAACACTACGATTACGTGTTCAACACCGTATTCACGCATCTTCAGTTCCGCCTTCAGATAGTCGAGTTCCAGTCTTATCCCTCTGGCCTCGTAAGACTTCAAAAAATCCAGGTCTTCTTCTGCCAGCGTGTACACAGGGCACGATTTGATGTTTTTTATCAGTTCGCGGGCCATGGGTTCCTCTGCAGCTGGCTTCGGACGTTCCCAGGGAAGCCGGGTAGGTGCGGGACAGTCGTTTTTCTGAGTCATGGAATCTTCCTCTCTATATTGATTCGTAATTTTTTTAAAACGAGTTGCAATTCTATATCATTTTGACAGTATTTGTGCCACAGGTGCAGCTCTGTCCGTCAGATGGAACTTTGTTATGAATGGAAATAAGACAATAGGCAGGCTCAGGCTGCGAAGGGTTGCCATAGATACCTACAGAGAGAACGTCGCTATCTCAATGCAGACTGTGAAACTTACAGGGCTGAGGGTTTCCAGGCACTTTCAAAGATTGCTATAAGCACAGACGGCAGGAGAATACTGGCTGTGCTCAACGTGGTCCACGACAGGAAGATTGTGGCACCGGGCGAACTCGGCCTCTCTGAACAGGCATTTGAACAGCTAGGTGTCAATACGGGGACTCCGGTATCGGTTGACCATCCTGAACCTCCCCAGTCCCTGGACGCGGTCCGGAGAAAGATCGCAGGTGAGAGACTGAGTGCCGGAGATTTCCAGGCAATAGTACAGGACATAGTAAAGAACAGGTATTCCAAGATGGAGATGGCGGCCTTTCTGGTGGCTTCCGGACAGACGGGGCTGGACCGGGACGAGATTCTCTTCTATATAGGGACAATGGCGGGGACCGGTGAACGTCTGAAGTGGAGGGAGTCCCTGGTTGCCGACAAACACTGCATAGGTGGCATCCCAGGGAACCGGGATGCCCTGCATGTGTCTTGAACCCGGTACTTCCCCTGTTCAGCCCCTAGGGGAGGGATTTCAAGTCAGGCGGACTCCTTCCATATCCAGCGGCTGATGGCCTTTTTCTCCTGTTTCCATGCCTGTGGATCCGTCCTGCACAGCAAAAAGGCTTTGAAAAGGCTGTCTACGGCCACCACCGCCTGTTCGATGAGGTAGGCCCTTTCGAGTATCCTGGCCTCCAGTGCCAGATCCTCCATTTCCTCTCCTGACTGATCCCCTGTGGCAGGCGGTTTCAGGGATTTGATGTCCAGGGTTGCACCGTCCAGGGTAAACCGCCACTCTCCTTCACCGGTAGTAAGCCGGATATGCGCTCTGGCAACCTTTTTCCCTGTCCGGAGTGCTGATTTCGCTTCAGTCAGTTCGGTCTGAAGTCCTCTGCAGGTAACAGTTTCGCTGGACAGTCCTTCACCTCCGTCGAGGACCATGAAACGCTCCAGACTTACACTGATTCCGTCAGGACCGCTCTCAGAAACGAAATGGCCCCCTTCCTCCGACCTGAACCAAAGCCAGGTGAGGAATTCCCTGCCGAGAAACGCCTTTTCCTTCAAGAGATCCACAGTTGGCTGCTGAATGTTCATATCAGCACCTCCGGGGCGAGTTCCTTCAGGCTGCTCTCTCGGCCCGGATCAGACAGCAGGTCCGTGGCCAGTGAATAGGGGATGACAGGGGTGGGCTTCAATCGGAATGTCCTGAAGAAAAGATCCTCGAACGTCCCCTGCATCTTTTCCTGGCACGAAAAAAACAGGATCTGTCCATGCTGAATGTTCCAGCAGACATCATGGGTGGAAGGGATAGGCATGGCCTTGAGCAGAAGCTGCATCTTTACCCTTTCCCTGATTTCTTTTCTCATCTTTCCGGAAAGACGCTGGAGCCCCTTCATATCGCGGGTTTTTTGTTCTTCCCAAAGACAGTGCTTCTTCAGAAGGGCTGCTGGGATCTTTTTCTGGTCAACCCTCATGGATACCAGCAGATAGTTGCCAAAGGATATATCACGCATGGTGATCTCTTCCTGAAACGGATTGATGACGGATGCCCAGCCCGAGCTGATTTCCGCTGAAGACTCCATCTCCCTGAAGGCCATGGAGTTCAGCATTTCAAGGGCCTGGTCCCAGAATCCGTCAGGGACAGGCTCTTCCATACGGTATCTGGTAAAACTGACTGAAGGAGATAGAAAACCCATAGTTCCGACCTGATCTACAAAAAACCGGAAGCCATTTTGACAGGCTTCCGGATACAGAATCCAATAAGCAGGTGTCCATCAGGTTTGCGGCTAAAGTTCCACCACCTTTACAGCGGTGACGCCATCCTGCTTCAGCAGGTTTTCCAGGGCCTCGTCACTGATTGGTTCATCGGTAGTAAGCAGTATGACGTTTCTTGCCTGCTCAGGATCCTGGCCTACCTGCATCCGCGCTATATTGATACCTGCTTCTCCCAGGCTGATACCTATTCTGCCGATCACTCCCGGGCGGTCTTCATTGAGTATGAGCAGCATATGGCCTTCGGGTACGGCTTCAAGGCGGAAATTGTTGATTCTTACTATTCTGGGTTCTTTCTTGCCGAAGATCGTGCCTGATATGGTGTTTTGGCCTTTTGCCGTCTTGATGGTGACCGTGAGCAGACTGGTGAAGTCTTCTGCGGTCCTGCTTTTCGATTCGGTTACCTTGATCCCCCTTTCTTCGGCGAGTACCGGTGCGTTTACAAAGTTTACGTCCTCCTTGAGTATGGGGGTCAGCAGCCCCTTGAGCATGGATACTGTCACCGGAGTGGCGTCCAGGTCTGCCACCTCACCCTGGTACGATATGAGGATCTCTTCAACAGGCCCTTCGGTAAGATGAGCATGGAACGTGCCGAGTTTTTCTGAGAGCTGCAGAATAGGCCCCATTTTTTCAAGGGCCTTGCCGCTGACCGATGGAACGTTTACTGCATTTCTGACTTCGCCTCTAAGCAGGTAGTCCGCTATCTGCCTGGCCACGGCCACTGCGACGTTTTCCTGGGCCTCACGGGTCGATGCCCCCAGATGGGGAGTACAGACAAAATCTTCCAGAGAAAGCAGAGGATGTTCTTTCGGCGGAGGCTCAACTTCAAATACATCCAGGCCTGCTCTGGCCACCTTTCCGGATTTCATTGCCTGGTAAAGGTCATCTTCATTGACGATTCCACCCCTGGCGCAGTTCATAACAATGACACCGTCTTTCATCTTGTTGAACAGATCGGCATTGAGGAGACCCTTTGTTTCCTTGGTTAGGGGAGTGTGAACAGATATGTAGTCGGCACTGGCAAGTACATCATCCAGATCGGCCAGCTCGACCCCGATCTTCTCTGCCATTTCAGGCCGGATATGGGGGTCGAATGCCATGACTCTCATTTTGAGCCCCCTGGCAAGTTCACACACTATGCTTCCGATCCTGCCGATGCCGATGATCCCGAGGGTCTTACCTGCGACTTCCTGCCCCTGAAGCTGTTTTTTCTCCCATTTTCCAGCCTTCATGGAGGCAGTACCCCGGGGAATGCGGCGGGTCAGT
>DTYO01000337.1 GCA_012961845.1 Thermodesulfobacteriaceae bacterium | reverse complement strand
CCATCCTGCATCTCTTTGTGATTTAGGCTGATCCCCCCCAAAAAAAGCGGTTGTTATTCCTTCGAGAACCACCGCTCTTCTACTAGGTATCAAAATTAATAGTAACCGCAGATGCAAGGCCACGGGCACACAGACGTGCTGAACTTTACATCATGTAGCTGGCAACGCAGCAGATGCTGCCAATATTAAGTTTTTTTCAGTATCGATAGTAATCAGGCTTATAGGGCCCTTCGATCTTGACACCTATATAGTCTGCCTGTTCCTGGGTCAGCGTTGTCAGGTTCGCACCGATCTTTCCCAGATGTAGTCTTGCCACTTTCTCGTCAAGATGCTTTGGCAGGACATAAACCCTGTTCTCGTATTTTCCGGGATTCTGCCAGAGTTCTATCTGGGCCAGGATCTGGTTGGCAAACGAGTTGGACATGACGAAACTCGGATGCCCTGTGGCACAGCCCAGATTGACCAGCCGGCCTTCAGCCAGCAGTATGATCCGTTTGCCGTCCGGGAATGTTATGTGATCCACCTGGGGTTTTATGCTTTCCCACTGATACTGCCGGAGTGAGGCAACATCTATTTCAGCATCAAAATGACCAATGTTGCAGACTATCGCCTCATCCTTCATCTGGAGCATGTGATCATGTGTAATCACCTTGACGTTTCCGGTGGCAGTCACAAAGATATCCGCAACCGGGGCAGCTTCTTCCATGGTCACCACATTGTAGCCCTCCATGGCGGCTTGCAGAGCGCAGATAGGATCAACCTCTGTAATCCAGACCATTGCCCCCAGCCCCCTGAAGGCCTGGGCACATCCCTTTCCCACGTCTCCGTAGCCGCACACCACTGCAATTTTTCCTGCTATCATTACGTCGGTGGCACGTTTGATTCCATCCACCAGAGATTCGCGACACCCGTACAGATTGTCAAACTTGGATTTAGTGACGGAATCATTGACATTAAAGGCGGCCGTCAGCAATTTTCCCCTGGCTTCCAGCTCATAAAGTCTGTGTACCCCGGTAGTGGTCTCCTCAGAGAGTCCCCTCACGTCTTTCATCAGTTCCGGATATTGTTCATGCATTACCAGGGTCAGATCTCCACCGTCATCCAGTAGCATGTTGGGGCGCCAGCCGTCGGGTCCGAAGATGGTCTGATCAATACACCACCAAAACTCTTCTTCTGTCTCTCCCTTCCAGGCGTAGACAGGTATGCTTTGATCAGCGACGGCAGCCGCGGCATGGTCCTGAGTTGAAAAGATATTGCAGGACGACCACCGGACCTCTGCTCCCAGATCGACAAGTGTCTCTATCAGAACGGCAGTCTGGATGGTCATGTGAAGACATCCTGCGATACGGGCTCCTTCAAGGGGTTTGCTGTCCCTGTATTCTTCACGGATAGCCATGAGTCCAGGCATTTCGCTTTCTGCTATCTTGATCTCTCTGTGCCCCCAGTCTGCCAGCCCGAGGTCGGCAACCTTATAGTCCATTCCTTTTTCTTTTTTAGCTGCGCTTATTTCCATTCTATCACTCCTTGGTGTTATAAACCTGTCGCCTCCTTGAGTTCTTCGGCCTTATCCGTACGCTCCCAGGTAAATTCTTCATCTTCACGCCCGAAATGGCCGTATGCGGCGGTCTTCAAATAGATTGGCCTGAGCAGATCAAGCATCTCTACTAATCCGTACGGCCGGAGATCAAAATGCTGTACGACAAGCCGTTCAATTTTCTCATCAGGCAGATTACCGGTGCCATAGGTATTAATCGAAATCGAAGTTGGTTCAGCGACACCGATGGCATAGGAGATCTGAATTTCACATCGGTCCGCCAGTCCGGCAGCTACAATATTTTTAGTAATATATCGACAGGCATAGGATGCAGACCTGTCCACCTTGGATGGATCCTTGCCTGAAAAGCAGCCGCCGCCGTGCCTGGCCATACCGCCGTATGTATCCACCACGATTTTACGGCCGGTTACACCGCAGTCACCCACAGGTCCTCCCACGACAAATCGCCCTGTTGGATTGAT
>DTYO01000336.1 GCA_012961845.1 Thermodesulfobacteriaceae bacterium | reverse complement strand
TGCTGTAAATTATAATAATTAGCATTTGTTCGGCTTTTGAAGCGAATAATCCGGGTTCAGGCAGTGCATGGCCAGTTCTGAATAATCTCCACTACCAGCCGGGTGGTTGAGATCATGTCATCCAGGAGGATATATTCAGATGTGGTGTGTACTTTCTGCATCCCGACTCCCATTATGACTGTGGACATACCTTTTCCGTTGAAGACGTTCGCATCGCTGCCTCCGCCGGTCTGCGCGAGTTTGAGGTTTCTTCCCAGTTTTTCTGCAGATGCCAGTGCAGTGGTTATCAACGGGTTGTCTTCCGGTACGGACATTAGGGGATAGTCGTCTGTTACTTCTGTCTGGACCGCCGGCCTCCTGTCAGGACCGGATTTATCGCAATCTGATGGTTCCCAGTCAAGTACTGTCTGGTGAAAGGCAGCCAGGATCGAGTCCTGGACCTGCTGCATGCGTCTTGGATCGTGACTCCGTACTTCACCTTCCACAGTTACTTCATCTGGTACGATGTTGGTAGCAGTGCCTCCTCGCATCACGCCGATATTGGCAGTGGTTATTTCATCTATCCTGCCAAGCTGGAGACCGGCCATGGCCCTTGAGGCGATGAGTATGGCATTGACGCCGTTTTCTGGGTCAAGGCCGGCATGGGCGGATCTGCCCAGGAGCCTGATCTTGAAGCGGATCGCACACGGGGCACTGTTGATTATCGCGGAGGTGTCAGTCGAGTCCAAGGCGTATCCATGCCTTGCCTCTATTAGGGCGGGGTCAAATGCCTTTGCGCCCAGAAGACCTATTTCCTCGCACACAGTGAAAACAAATTCAACAGGGCCGTGAGGGATCCGGTTTTCAGCAAGAATCATGGCTGCCTCAATGAGGATGGCTACAGCCGATTTGTCGTCGGCGCCAAGGATCGTGGTGCCGTCGCTTCGAAATATCCCGTCTTTCAGCTCAGGTTTTATGTTCCTGCCCGGTTCGACGGTATCCAGATGGGCGTTGAAAAAAAGCGGTGGGGCAGGTTTATTTCCCCGAAGCCTTACTACAATGTTTCCGGTATCCGACCCAGTTCTGGATCTAGAAGCGTCTTCCAGTATTTCCGTCGCTGGCAGTGAGGCCAGCATTTTGCCGACCATGGAGGCGGCACGTCCTTCTTCCCTGGAGGGGCTGTCCGTCCGCACCAGCTCCATGAATGTCCGGGCCAGTCTTCTGCTGTTGACATCCCGTATGGTCATTTGTGTTTTTGTTCTTCTGATCCGTTGATCAGGGCAATTGCCAGCACTTGATCCATGTGGGTGACCGGTTTGAAATCCAACATCTTTCTTATGTCCGGCGGGATGTTTTCCAGATCCCTGACGTTTGCCTCTGGAATAATGACTGTCTTGATGCCGGCCCTCAAGGCTGCCAGGGCCTTTTCCTTCAGCCCACCTATTGGTAGAATTCTCCCGCGCAGGGTGATCTCTCCGGTCATTGCAATGTCCTTGTCGACTGGTTTATCCAGGAGTATTGAGACCAGTGCGGTGTTGAGCGTGATCCCTGCAGACGGCCCGTCTTTGGGGATAGCGCCTGCGGGTACATGGATGTGGATATCTTTCTTTTCAAAGATGTCAGGGTCTATCCCCAGATTTTCTGCATTGGACCTGGCATAACTCAAGGCTGTCTGGGCGGATTCCTTCATTATATCACCGAGTCGGCCTGTTAGAATGAGATTTCCCTTGCCTTTCATCATGGTGCATTCTATCCGGAGTATTTCTCCTCCGAATGCGGTCCATGCAAGGCCCGTGGCACAGCCTGTCTGGCTTTTCTCGCTTGCAAGTTCCGGCAGGTACTTGGGTATTCCAAGGTAGCGTTGGAGGTTGGCGGCAGTTATTCTGAACGGGCCTGCTTCACCCTCTGCAATACGCCGGGCAGCCTTCCTGCACACGGCGCCTATCTGTCGTTCAAGTTCCCGAAGCCCGGCCTCCCGGGTGTATTCTGCAATAATGATTTCTAGGGCCCTCTCAGACAGCTCCAACATGCCGGTCTTGAGCCCATGGGCCTTGATCTGCCTTGGAATCAGATATTTTCTGGCTATGGCCTTCTTTTCTTCCCGGGTATAACCTGAAAGTCTGATTACTTCCAGCCTGTCCAGCAGTGCGGACGGTATGGTGTCGGTCAGGTTGGCTGTCAAGATAAAGAGGACTTTAGATAGATCGAAAGTGGGGTCAAGGTAGTGGTCTGAAAATGTCTTGTTCTGTTCGGGATCTAGCACTTCCAGGAGGGCTGCAGCCGGGTCTCCTCTGAAATCGGCGCCGATCTTGTCCACTTCATCCATCATGAATACGGGATTGTTGCTGCCTGCCTTTTTGAGCCCCTGGATTATCCTGCCCGGAAGTGCGCCGATATACGTCCTTCTGTGGCCGCGAATTTCAGCTTCATCCCTGACTCCGCCAAGGGAAATTCTGACAAATTTTTTCCCCAGAGCCCTGGCAATAGATTGGCCAAGAGAGGTTTTCCCCGCTCCGGGAGGTCCGACAAAACAGAGGATGGGGCCTTTTGCGCCGCGGTTAAGCTTCCTGACCGCTATGTATTCGATAATCCGTTCCTTGACTTTTTCCAGATCATAATGGTCTTCATCAAGGACCTTCTGGGCGCGCCTGATGTCCAGCCGGTCACGGGTGCTCTTGGACCATGGCAGTTCGATGAGCCATTCCAGGTAGGTTCTTACCATGGAGGCCTCCGAGGCATCGGGATGCATGGATTCGAGCCGCTGTATCTGTTTCAGGGCTTCTTTTTCTACATCCTTCGGCATCTTGGCACTGCGGACCTTTTCCCTGAATTCCTCCATTTCCTGGGCACGTTCGTCTATTTCTCCCAGTTCCTTCTTGATGGCCCTCAGTTGCTCACGAAGGAAATATTCCCGCTGGGTACGGGACATTTCTTCTTTGGCCTCGGACTGTATCTTGGCCTGTACGGTTGAGACCTCAAGTTCTCTGGACAGAAGTTCGTTCACTTTTTCCAGGCGATTTACAGGATCGGTCAGTTCCAGCAGTTTCTGGCCTGCTGCAGGTTTGAGTGTGAGATGGGAGGCCACGATATCTGCCAGGCGTCCTGCTTCTTCCACATCGTTGAGCATGGCAGACATCTCAGGGGTCAGTATGCCTTTCAGATTGAAGAGTCGTTCCGCCTGTTCCCGGACATTCCGGATGAGGGCCTCTTTTTCAATTGAAATTTCTCCCTGTTCTTCTTCTCTGATGACATTGATCCTTACTCTGAAGTATGGTTTTTTCTGAATGAAGTTTCTGATAGTTCCCTTCAGCAGGGCTTGAACGAGTATTTTGATCCGTCCATCAGGGAGCTGCAGAGTTCTGATTATCATTGCCACTACACCGGTATGGTACAGATCGTCTGTTGAGGGGTCCTCTTCTGACGCTTCCTTCTGTGTGACCAGGAAGATAAAACGTTTCCCTTCCAGGGCTTCATTTATTGCAGCTACCGACGAGTCTCTGCCTACAAAGAGAGGCACCACCATGGACGGGAAGAGAATCATATCTCTTACTGCCATTAGAGGCAGCTCGTCGGGCAGTTCAACGGCCTGATGATCATCCAGTTCCAGCAGATTTATGATATTTTCATCCATTATTTACCGACCTGAATCCGTTTCTAATTCCGTTCTGGGAGCCTGGCTCCAAAGTCCTTCAAGATCATAGAATCTTCTGACAGGTTCATGAAACAGGTGGACCACCACGTCGTCGAAATCTATAAGGATCCAGGTTCCTTCCTGTTCTCCTTCGACCCCCCTGCACTTGATTTTTCTCCTGCTGAGGTTCTTGCGCATTTTGGAGGCTATCCCCTGCACATGCCTGGTGGATCTTCCATGGGCAATGATATAGAAATCGGCAATGGAAGATCTGCCTCTGACATCTAGGAGTGTTACCTCTTCGCCCTTGTTTTCCACTATTTCATAAGCAATTGTCTGGGCAAGCTCTTCAGAGGCCGGGCGGCCATGAGCAGAAGATTTTTTCTTTTTAGCAACTTTTATGTAAAGACTGTTTTTTTTCATATACTGTCTTACCGCTTCGGGAACCAGAAACCTTGCCGACCGTCCGGTTCTCACTCTTTGTCGTATATCGGTTCCGGATATCTCCAGACGGGTGACATTCTGGAATATGATGTCTCCCTTCCCAGATGCCGTGAATACGTCTCCATGGCATGAAGCTTCATGTTCAGGGAAGCCGCGGGAGACGACCTGTCTGACATTTTCCCATCCGTGCCGTATCCGTCCTGCGATTACCAGAGATGCAAATTCCGTCAGCCTGTGAAACTCCTTCCATGTCTCTATTTCCAGAAAGGCATCGCTTCCCAGAATAAAAAAAAAATGGACTTCTGTCCCGTATTTTTCTTTCAGTATCCTGAGGGTGTCCACGGAATAAGAAGGTCCTGATCTCTCGGACTCCATGGCTGCAGGTCTGAAATACTCCACACCGGCAGTGGCAAGCTTGACCATTTGAAGACGGTGCCCAAACGGGGTGATCGTCTCTTCCGATTTATGGGGCGGCCTGGCTGCGGGCACGAACCATACCTGGTCCAGGACTAGATTTTCCCTTATCTCTTCTGCCGATCTCAGGTGTCCAAAATGGACAGGGTCCATTGTGCCGCCCAGAATACCTATTCGCACCGCAACTCCAACTATTTGATATTAATGCAGGGTTAACAATATCTGTAGTGATCCGGCTGGCACGCACTTGAAGAAGGCCTGATCCGGAGTACGATTAAGTGCGGACCTGACCGTCACCGTAACATATGAATTTTGTTGTGGTGAGTTCCTTAAGCCCCATGGGACCATAGGCGTGGAGTTTGGAAGTGCTTATTCCGATTTCGGCTCCGAGCCCAAGTTGTCCTCCATCGTTGAAACGGGTGGATGCATTGACCAGTACAAGGGATGCATCGACTTCGGATAGAAATCTTCTGGCCCTGGCATAGTCTCTGGTAACAATGGCTTCAGTATGGTTCGAACCGTGACCTGCTATGTAGTCCATTGCTTCGTCCATGTCTTCAACGACTTTAACCGCGAGTATCAGGTTCAGGAATTCTTTACCCCAGTCGTCATCTCCAGCCGGGGCTGCGCCTGGAACTATTCCGCAGGTAACCGGGCAGCCCCTGATTTCCACTCCTGCCTCAAGAAATCTGTCGGCCATAACAGGCAGGAATTCTTCAGCAATCGCCCTGTGTACCAGCATTCCCTCCATGGCGTTGCAGACTCCGGGTCTCTGTACCTTGGAGTTGAAGCATATATCTGCAGCCATTGCCGTATCGGCATACAAATCCACATATACGTGACATACACCCTTATAGTGTTTGAGTACGGGGATACTGGAATGCTCTACTACGAACCTGATAAGTCCTTCCCCCCCCCTGGGGATTATCAGATCTATATCTTCTTCTCTCTTCAGAAGTTCAGTGACTGCCGCCCTTTCGGTGGTGGGGATGACCTGAACGGCTTCATCCGGGACTGAAAACTCCCTCAGTGCTTGCTGCAGTATGCCTGCCAGGGCAAGATTTGAATGAATGGCATCCGAACCGCCCTTGAGAATGACTGCGTTTCCGGCCTTCAGGCACAGCCCTGCCGCATCGACTGTAACGTTCGGCCTTGATTCGTAGATCATGCCAATGACTCCAAGGGGTATCCTGACCCGTCCCACCAGCAGCCCGTTGGGCCTTTTCCACATTGCAGGAATCTCTCCCACAGGATCAGGGAGGGCGGCGACCTCTCTGAGTCCGTCTGCCATGGATTCTATGACCTTGTCGGAGAGCTTCAGACGGTCAATAAAGGCCGGGGTCATCCCTTTTTTTTCCGCAGATGCAAGATCTGTTTTGTTTTGCTCCTGCAGTTCGGCTCGGGCCTTCTCGATTCGGTCTGCCGTGCTGAGCAGTACCTTGTTTTTTATATTCGCAGGCAGTTTGGCCACTTCTCTGGCCGCAGTCTTCGCTCTGTCCGCCATCGTGGCAATCATGGTCCTGACGTCACTCATAAGTTCATTCCTCCACACTATAGTATCACCATATTGTCCCTGTGAATAACCTCTTTCTTTCCGTTTCCCTTTATCATCTTATGTATCTGTTCGGTTTGACAGCCACAGATCTTGCGCAGGTCGTCTGAACTGAAACTGGTGAGCCCGACGGCTATGTCCTTTCCAGCGGAATCGCGACAGATCACGCACGCCCCTGCCTCAAAATCGCCTTCAATGCCGCATATCCCCACTGGCAGCAGGCTTCCGCCGTCTTCAGTCACGGCCTTAACGGCTCCGTTATCCAGTATTATGCTGCCTTCTCTGGCAAGAGTAAATGCTATCCATGGTTTTCTGCCGTAGATCCTGCGTCTTTTCCTTGGAAGAAAGGCCGTTCCGATGTCTTCGCCTGAAAAAAGCTTCTGCAGGACTCCTGGTGTCTTGCCTCCGGCAACCACCATGGGGATTCCGCATGCTGTGACCATTCTCGCACTTTCCAGTTTGGATTTCATACCTCCTCTTCCGGCCCTGCCGGGACTTTCGCCGGCCATGGCTGTGATGGTTTCATCCACCTTTTGAACACTGCGGATCCTCCTAGCATCGGGGTTCTGCCTGGGGTCGGAATTATACAGCCCGTCCACATCACTCAAGCAGATGAGGAGATCGGCCTCAACCAGATTTACAATCAGGACGGCCAGCGCGTCATTATCAGTAAACTGCAGCTCTTCTATGGCTACGGTGTCATTCTCATTGATTACAGGAATAATTTTCCAGTGAATAAGGGTTTGCAGGGTATTCTTGGCATTGAGATAACGGTGTCGAGGTACCAGCCCCTCCCTGGTAAGGAGTATTTGTGCCACGTGGAGGCTGTGGTTGCTGAATGCCTGCTCGTAGGCCTGCATCAACAGACTCTGTCCGAGGGCGGCCAGGGCCTGTTTTTCCGGGACGGTCCCGGTAAGGGCCAGGTGGGGCAGTTTTTTGAGTCCGGCGGCCACTGCTCCAGAGGAAACCAGTGCAAATTTTTTCCCCTGGACGGTCAGGCTGGCCACTTGGGTGCATATGTCCTGCAGCACCTGTTCATTGAGACCGGCATCATCCGTAAGCACGGCACTGCCGACCTTTACCACTATTCTTCGGACTGATTTGAAAAAATCTCTGTCCCGAGGTGAAAAACAGAGGTTCATATAACTGGCTGCTCCATGTTGAGGCCGTTTGACAAGTTGCCTGTATTCACAGTCATGTTTTTATTTCGGGATTATTCGCTTAAAAAGCCAAACAAATGCTGATTGACACAAATTACAGTGGGTACATAAAATATCGTGATCAAAAGCTGCGTCAAAAAGGTGCAACGAATTGAACGAAAAAGTATTCGGCATTTGAAGCATATAATCCGGGTTTGCTGCCTGCCTGTTCAGTGCTGTGCGCTGTCCATGACAGATCATGATTCCGCCTCTATCATATGGTATAGTTTTTCCAGGAGCAACGGTATCCCTTTGCCTGTGACCGCAGAAATGGAAAATACCCTGAAACCTCCCTTTTTCAGTATGGCCGTGACCTCCTCTACCACAGAGGGGTCCGCAACGTCTATCTTGTTCAGGGCTATTGCCCAGGGTTTGTCAAGCAGCGGCCTGTGGTACCTGCCGACTTCTCCCATGACCGTTTGGAGACTGTTTAAGGCGGCTTCTTTTCCCTGTGATACATCCAGGATGTTTAACAGGATCCTGGTTCGTTCCACATGACGCAGGAAATCCAGGCCCATTCCTGTTCCTCTGTGGGCCCCTTCTATGAGTCCCGGGATATCGGCGACTACCATTGTCCTGTGATCGGAAAGTTCTACTACACCTAGGTTCGGGACAAGGGTGGTGAAGGGATAATCGGCTATTTTGGGCCTTGCCGCAGAAATCCTGGCGAGAAGGGTAGATTTTCCGGCATTGGGTTCCCCCACCAGACCTATGTCTGCAATGAGTTTGAGCTCCAGGGACAGCCGGCGTTCCTGTCCTTCAATGCCCGGCTGGGCATAACGGGGGGCCTGACGGGTGGCGGTGGCAAACCGTGCGTTCCCTCTGCCTCCCAGTCCACCTCTGGCGGCGATCCACGTCTGCCCCGGTTCCGTGAGGTCTGCCAGGAGCATCCCTGTTTCCGGATCTTTTATCATGGTTCCGGGCGGGACCTCAATAATTACATCCCTGCCGTTTCTGCCATGTTGATTTTTGCCCCTGCCGGCTTGTCCGTTCCGTGCCCTGAAAATTTTTTTTCTCCGGAATGCCCTCAGGGTGTTTTGACCGGGATTTACTCGGAAGACAATATCTCCTCCCTTGCCGCCGTCGCCGCCGTCAGGTCCGCCTTTGGGAACAAATCGTTCCCGTCTGAAACTTACGCATCCGGGCCCACCGTCACCTGCCTTTGCATGTATTTCAGCCTGATCGACAAAGTCCATGGTAGATTTTCCAACCGGTATGATGTTCGAGAAATAGAAAGCAAAAAAAGATTGTCATGGATCAGACAGGCACAGAAATACCGGACTCACCGGACCACGACAGGTCCGGGGGCGGCACAGATGGATGGCTGCGGGTATAAATTCATGCAAGGAATGTATCCAATCGCAAGGTCGAATCAGAAAATATTCTCTGTAACAGACAGACAGATCGATAAACCTTGACAGGGTGGTGCAGATGTAATGCGGAAGGTGCACGGGCGAATTCCCTGACATCCTTGCAGGTGCCAATGCTTCTGATACGGTACCATGTGAAGGTTTACAGAAAAAACATGCGGAAATACCCTGTAATTCCTGCCTCTGGTCTGCTCAATGATCGATTACAAAGAATAAAAAAGGTGTATTTCACAGGATGCTGAAGTGCAGGACAGAGGACATTCAGGCCTTCTTCCTGTAATTCCAGTGGCTGCAGTCAAGGCGTATGCAGTGCCAGGGAGGCAGATGCAGATCGGCAGGTCATACCGAATATCTGCCATGTGATCCTGTGAGAAATTACTTAAGAGCACTACTAAAAATTGTTCTTTTGCTCCATAATCATGTTGGATGCAAAAAATAATCCTCGAAATATCACCAAGATGTCTGTGGTTATTTTTCTTGTCCGCCTCCCTCTGGAACAAAACTCCTGATTTTTTGAGGTGTCCTGAAAAAATGGAAGCAGTAAATCAGAATGACTGAAATTCAGGATGCAGTGCCCTGAAGAGGATAAACACTTACTTGTTTGCGATTGCGCTTCGTCTCAAACTTGACCACGCCATCTATTTTTGCAAACAGAGTATAATCTTTGCCAAGGCCTACGTTCCTGCCGGGATGAAACTTGGTCCCCAGCTGGCGAACAAGAATATTGCCGGCCCTGACAAACTGTCCGCCAAAGCGCTTGACCCCTCTCCTCTGACCAATACTGTCCCGTCCGTTTTTTGAACTGCCACCAGCCTTTTTATGTGCCATGATTAATCCTCGTCTCTATGCCTTGATTTCCTTGATTTTCAATGTAGTAAACGGCTGCCTGTGACCACGTTTCACTTTGTAGCCCTTGCGCCTTTTTTTCTTCATTACCACGACTTTACTGCCTCTGCCGTGGTTGATCACTTCAGCGGTGACAGATGCGTTTTCCACCACAGGTTTGCCTAAAGTGACATTGGTACCGTCAACCAGCATCAATACCTCGGGGATTTCTATCTCCAAGCCTATTTCCGCATTGAGTTTTTCCACCTGAAACACGGCACCCATGGAAACCTTATATTGTTTTCCGCCTGTCTTAATAACAGCGTACATGATTTCCTCCACAGAAAATTTCAGATTTAGAGCAAGAGCAGAAGATACCATGTAATCTCTCGGTGTCAAGACTGGGCCTAAACCAGGGAAATATCATGGATCATCCGGTAGCTGAGTACCTGCGGAGGTTTACGGGGTGCGTCAAAATTCTGCAGTTTAAACCGCAAAGGCCCGCAAGTCTGCTGCGTTATCATGGGCTTGGAATACCTAAATACGCCTGAGCCCTTGATGTCTTGCATCTTCAGCAAAATTGCTGGCGGTAATATCCGGGTTCAACTTTTTCTGTATCAAGCTGATTGTCCCCGGCTTGTCAGATGACCAGGCGGGTACAATCGTTTTCCCCGCGGGCGGGTCACCGGTGAGTCTGTGAATAACTGTGCTACGGGGGAGGACTCTCAAAGCCCGGGCCACCATCTCTGAGTATTCATCCTGTGCCATCGGGCGGTACACACCTTCGCTGTACAGACGATGCAGTGGTGTGCCTTCCACTATATACAACTGGTGGAATTTGACTCCCTCCACCCCCAGTTCGGCAAGCAGATTGACGGTGTTTTCCATTTCTGCCGATGTCTCTCCGGGCAGGCCGAAAATTATGTGGGCACATGTGAGGAAGCCGTATCTGCGGGTTAGTTCAACCGCAGATACGAAGTCAGATACGGTGTGTCCTCTGTTGATGAAAGCAAGGGTCCTGTCGGATGCGCTCTGCAGGCCGTATTCCATCCACACCATCCGGCCGGATCCTGTACGGGCGATCAGATCAAGCCTCTCCATGTCAACGCAGTCAGGACGAGTGCCGATGGCCAAGCCCACCACTTCGGGACCTGCGAGTGCCTGGGAATATAGTGCTTTGAGCTTCTCCGCCGGACCGTAGGTATTTGAAAAAGACTGAAAATAGGCAATAAATTTTCTGGCCCTGTAACGCATTGCGGCCCATTCCATTCCGGTTTTCATCTGAGAACGTATATCCCTGCCAGATTTGGAAGCTCCGGTCCCGGAGCCGCTGGCATCACAGAAAATACACCCACCCCTTCCTTTGGAACCGTCCCGGTTGGGGCATGTCAGGCCTGCATCAAGGGGAATTTTTTGGACTCTTTCCCCAAAAGCAGAACGGAGGAACCGGTTCAGCGTCAGATATTTATTGTCCTGGTTCATCTCAAGGCAGCAGTTATTCAGGGACATCCGGCCTGTTATTCTCAAGCCAATGTTCAAGCCATCTGAATGCTTCATCCCGGGAAGACAGGATTCCTTCCACCTGGGCCTCGTCTACGGCATCCAGTATTTTACCTATCAACGGCCCAGGAGAAAGACCATATAATTTCATGATGTCGTTGCCGGTTATCAGCCGCGGGCGGGCTTTTACCGGCTTCAGGCGTTTCAGATAGAAAGCATGGATTCTGGCCCAGAGATCCGAAATCTCTCTATCGAGATCCGGTGGTTTAAGGGGGCCGCAGCCTGCCATGCTGTCCGCCATGGCCAGGAGGAAGAGGGCAGGGTAATCATCTCCTACTTCCAGAAGCAGCCTCCTCATGGCCCGTCTGCTGGGGCCGCCTGCTCTCAGGTCATGCAGGAGATGAAATGGCCGCATATGCAGTCTGATCAGCCTGCCTGTGAACAGGATGGAGCGTCTGGGCCATCTCAAACGCCTGCCTACTGATTCCGCAATTTCCGCTCCTGTGTGATCGTGATGGTAGAAAGTGGGGCGTCCTGACTTTTCTCCTCTGCAAGGCGGTTTGCCGATGTCATGCAGGAAGGCCGCCCATTTGAGTTCCGGTGTGAGAGACCCGTTTTTTTCTATCCAGTCTGTCAGGGCCTCCGGTTCGGCAAATTTGGCATCTGGATCTGTGAGAAGGTGTTCCATGGCGCAGACGGTCTCGAGGCTGTGATCCAGTACATCCAGATGGTGAAATCCAGGTTGAGACATCCCTGCCATGGGCCTTGTTTCAGGCAGGATAGCTTGGAGCAGACCTGCGTGAAACATTTCAGTGAGGGTCCTGCCGGCCAGCCTGGATTCCATTATAAGCCTGAGTTCATGGTTGATGCGTTCCGCAGCCACGGAACTAGATGGTTTCAGAGGGGCGCCTGTATTTCCTGCTGAATTTAAGAAACCGGCCAAATCCCGTATGATGGCCATGGTGTGGGGCTCTATTTCAAAATCGAGATGGGCCCTGAATCGGTAGGCCCGAATCAGCCGCAGAGGATCGGATATCATGTTTTCTCTGGAGATGGTCCTGATCAGACGGTTGTCCAGATCATTCAGGCCGCCTTCAGGATCGATGATGTCTCTCCTGTCAGGGCCTGTCAACCGAGTGCTGCTGCCTGGCAATGATGCGTCAATATACGGCAGGGCTGAAGTCAGAGAAATGGCCATGGCATTGATGGTGAAATCACGCTTTTTCAGATCATCCTCTATGGTGCGGGAACCCTGTCTGTACTGGCTGAAGTCAATGGTAAGATTCCTGCAGACCACCCTTGCCACCCCCTCGTCTGCATCGAGAATGACAAAATGGCCTCCGGTTTCAGCGGCAAAATTACCGGCTGTGTTGATTACGTCTCTGGGCAGAACAAGGTCCAGATCCAGGATTTCCCTGCCGAGAAGCCAGTCGCGTACAGGCCCACCTGCCACGAATACCTGCCTGATTCCGGCAAGCTGACTCAGTTTATCGATTAACTGGTACGAGAACTTCACGTACAGGAGAATACCTAATTGTAACGGGATGAACAAGCTAGGTACCGGGAACTCTGCTGTACAGACACCTGGCAATCATATCCGGCAGCTGCCGTTTTTATCTTTTTGCCTGATGTACCGATAATGCTAAAAGAAATATATCCGGCTGGCCCGGTGTTGAGAATATCCTCATCCCTGATGTGTTTCTGACGGAATGATCCTGCAATATTCTTCAGAGATGCCGGATTCAGATGGATATTATCCAGCAGGAAACTGATCAATATATGTTAATTCACCTGATTTTCGTCAGTTCTCAGGAGTCACTCTCGTGTTGAGCAGCAGTTTGGTAATCGGTATCGTGGTTTTTTTTGTGCTGATCGTCCTTTTCATGGGCCTGCATTTTATGAATGCGAAAAAGGCGGATGCCAGGTGCGGAGCCAAACAGCGGAATTACAGCGGACCAGATGATTCCAGGTCGGCGGCAGCCGTTTTGAATGAACCGGTTGAACAGGTTGCTGAGGACATGGAAACAATAGACTGTCTTGCCCTCCGGATCCCTAGCCCCGAGCGTCCTGCCACAGAGGTGGATGCAGTGATGATCGATCTCATCAGGCAGGCCTTCGAACTTCCAAGTGCGGTCCTGGAACTCTCTCAACTGCTTCAGGATCCCGATGCAGGGGCAAGAAAGGTGGCAGAGCTTGCCAGCACTGATCCGGTGCTGTCTGCAAGACTGCTGAGAGTGGCCAATTCGGCAGCGGTCGGCACCGGCAGGATTAAATCCCTGCAGCAGGCCATAGTCCTTCTTGGCTTCAACCAGGTTTGGATACTTGTCAATCAGATGCTTACTGCCAGGTCCATGCAGCCCCTTGCAACTTTTTCAGATGATGCGATGCAGAGGCTCTGGAAGCATGCAGCCGCTGTGTCGGTCTGTGCAAAACATCTGCTGATCAGGCTGGGACATGCTGGAAGTCCGGTGGCGCCGGTGGTAATGACCAGTGCTCTTCTCCACGATGTAGGCAAATTCCTGCTCCGGGGGCTCCAGCCTGTGGGCAATGGAAGATCAGACTTCGCCGAACAGGATAAAGAGACTGTCGTACCCCCTGTTCTGGAAGAAAATACAGTCTACGGCATAGACCACTGCAGGATTGGCTTCCTGCTGACCACATATTGGAAACTGCCCGACGAAATTTGCAGCACAATTGCCTATCACCACCACATCTCCTTTGCCAATTGGAAAGATGTACCTTCACATGTGAGGACACCCGTGACTCTGGTGGCTGCCAGCGACTATCTTGCAAACATCGCCGGTTTTTATGAAGCAGGTCCTGTCACCTACCGGATACCGGAACACATCAGAATTTTTCCGGGATTTTCTCGTCCACTCCATACGTTGTTGGAAAAGGATCTTAGGAAGGATCTGGCACGGACAGAGATGCTGATCGACCAGACTATTTCAGAAAGCTGATTCATGAATTGTGCAGACAGGCAAGGTGGAGCGGGGAACAGGAACGCTGAATGCTCCGAGAGACGCAGGGCTCAGCGGTTCACGACTTCACTGGAATTCGTTTTTTCCGACGGCCGGAGTCTTTTTTCCGGTATCCTGCTGGATATCAGTTCCGGTGGTTTCAAGATGGAGACACACCGTTTTTTCAGAGAAGGGACCCTTCTGACCATAACCCTACCCGGAGAGCCGGTACTGAAGGTGCAGGGTGTTGTGCGCTGGTCGAACAAAGAAGGGTTGGGTTATAATACCGGAGTCCAGTTCAGTGGCCTGTCTGACGAACAGGAGGCAAGCCTCAGGGAGTTTGTTCAGGGTATTCTGTGGCAGGTGTTCAAAAGATGAGATGCCCGCATACTGATCATCAGACAGCAATTGAGTTATTTATGATATGATCTGTTGAGAGCCTGCCTGCTCTATCTGTCAGCCTGCCGCCTCCATCACCAGGTCATGGATTTCTGCCCTGAAGCGCTGCATGGCACCCTTTTTCTCGTCTGTCGCTCTTGGGAAGGTGCGGTTGGTTAACAGCACGACTGAAATCTGTTTTTCCAGGTCCATCCAGAAAGACGTCCCTGTAAAGCCCAGGTGGCCTATACTGCGCCGTGAAAAGCGGCGGCCTGAACTGGATCCGGTAGCGGAAGGGGTATCAAAACCCAGGGCAAAAGTTCGTTCAGGGTCTTGATGTCTTTGCCAGAACCGTCTCAGCAGCTCCCGGGGAAAGCCGGAAACGTATCTCTCTCCATTACAAACCGCCAGCAGTTCCTGGAGGAGTCTGCTCAGGCTCCTGGCATCTCCGAACAGACCGGCATGCCCGGCGACACCTCCTGCGGCCCAGGCATTGAGGTCGTTGACCTCTCCCTGGACAATCCTGCCTCTGAAGGGACAGACCTCTGAAGGTGCGATGGCCGTGTCAGTGGTCCTCGATGGAGCAGTTGTCCGGCAGGCTTCACCGCTCTGTCTGAAGAATCTCAGGCCATGGATACCGAAGGGCCTGAAAACCAGTTGGTAAACAGATTCGTCCAGTGGACTTCCGGTGATGGTTTCAACTATCCATCCCAGGAGGATGAATCCCAGATCGCTGTATTCGGTGCGTCTGCCGCACCGGCTTTTAAGCGGCATCGAAAGGATGATCCGCTTCATTTCCCGGTTTCGTCCGCATGAAGGCAGAACGACAACTTCCCTGTACAGGGCGGCATGGGCAGGGAGCCCGGATGTATGGCTCAGGAGATGCTCAATGGAAATGGATCTCTTGTCAGCCGGACAGTCAGGGAAAAAATCCGCCACAGTATCCCTGATGCGAAGACGTCCGGCTGCAATCAGGGCCATGACTGCGAGTGCTGTGGCAAGCGGTTTGGTGAGGGAGGCCAGATCAAAAACGGTTGTGGTACGTACATCGGGGGACCATGGAACATAGGTGAGATTACCCCATGCCCTTTCATAAATATTTTCGCCCCTGGAATATGCGGACAGTACGGCGCCGGGGAAGAGATTCCTGGTTACGGCCTGACGGACCAAGAGGTCGATTTCTGAAAAATAGGTGCAGCCTGATCCTTTTTTCAAGAAAGTTCGTTTCCTACTCTTTTTGTCCCTGTGCTCCGGATGGATATGAGTCGTCTCCAGAGGATCGGGTAGGCCTGAATACTACGATACCAAGGGGAGGAAGGGTTATCTTTACAGAATAATCCCTTCCGTGGGCTGGAGCCTTTTCTGCGGTCACGCCTCCGAAGTTTCCCTGCCCGCTGCCTCCGTAGATCTCTGCATCGCTGTTCAATATTTCCTGCCAGTAGCCCAATATGGGCACGCCAACCTGATAATTATGGCGCGGAACCGGAGTAAAGTTGCAGACACATGCCAGCAGCTCTCTCTCATCTGTGCCACGGCGGAGGAAACTGAGAACACTCTGCTGGCTGTCGTTACAGTCTATCCACTCGAACCCGGCGGGGTCGTGGTCCAGCTCAAATAGCGCCGGAGTTTCACGGATAAAATGATTCAGATCACGGGTCCAGCGCTGGAGACCTTTGTGTATTTTGAATTCCAGGATCCACCAGTCGAGACTCGTGTCGTGATTCCACTCGGCAACCTGGCCGAATTCATTGCCCATGAAGAGCAGTTTCTTCCCCGGGTGGCAGTACATGTAGCCGTAGAGCAGCCTGAGGTTTGCAAATTTCTGCCACTCATCTCCGGGCATCTTTCCTATTATGGAACCCTTTCCATGGACTACTTCATCGTGGGAAAAAGGCAGTATGAAATTTTCATGAAATGCATAGAGAAGACTGAAGGTCAGGCCGCTGTGATGGTATTTTCTGTGTACCGGCTCCTTGGACATGTAGTTCAGGGTGTCGTGCATCCAGCCCATATTCCACTTCATGCCGAACCCCAGGCCCCCGAGATACGTGGGTTTGGAGACCATGGGCCATGCAGTGGATTCCTCGGCCATGGTGACGGTGTCGGGGTGTTCCTTGTACACCAGTTCATTGAAGCGTTTCAGGAAACTGATGGCCTCCAGGTTTTCCCGCCCGCCATAGGGATTCGGGATCCATTCGCCCTCAGTCCTTGAATAGTCGAGATACAGCATTGAGGCTACGGCATCTACACGAAGCCCGTCTATATGATATTTTTCCAGCCAGAAAAGTGCGTTCGAAAGAAGAAAGTTTGCCACTTCAGTGCGTCCGTAGTTAAAGATGAATGTGCCCCAGTCTCGGTGTTCCCGCTGACGCGGGTCTGCATGTTCGTAAAGATGGGTGCCGTCGAAAAATGCAAGGCCGTGCTGGTCGGTGGGGAAATGTGCGGGAACCCAGTCCAGAATCACTCCTATGTCATACTGGTGCAGCATGTCCACCAGATACATGAAATCCTGCGGGGTGCCGAATCTGCTGGTAGGTGCAAAATATCCTACTGTCTGGTATCCCCACGAGGCGTCCAGGGGATGTTCGGTAACAGGAAGAAATTCTACGTGGGTAAAACCCATTTCCGTGCAGTAGGCAGTCAATTTTTCCGCCAGTTCGCGGTAAGTGAGCCATTTTTCTCCGTAATCACCTGTTCTCATCCAGGATCCCAGGTGGACTTCATATATGGTCAATGGGGCAGAGAGGTTATGCCTGTCTTTGCGGTAAGACATCCATTTTTCGTCTTTCCATTCATACCCTTCCAGGCTCCACACGACTGACGCAGTCTGGGGTCTGATTTCACTGGCAAATGCATAAGGATCTGCCTTTTCTACCCTGTAGGCATTGAACCTTGAGGAAATGGCATATTTGTAAAGGGCACCAGGTCCTACTCCCTCCACAAAGCCTTCCCAGATACCTGAAGCGCCCCTGTTCACCATCTGGTCTGAGGATTCGTTCCAGTTGTTGAAATCGCCAATAATCGACACCTTTTCTGCATTGGGAGCCCATACGGCAAATCTGGTGCCTTTTCTGCCGTTCACCCGAGCAGGATGCGCACCAAGCTTTTCCCAGGTGCGGTAATGGGTCCCTTCCATGAACAGGTGCAGGTCGAATTCGGACAGAAAAACATGTTGTTTTTTCATTGCTGGTTGCTCTCTCTGGTAATCTGGTAACTTCAGTGCATGGTATTTATGACAGGAAAATATGTTTTCTCCGGCTGTGTATAACATATTTTATATTATGCTGGACCGGCTTGAAAGAATATTTTTCGGGTACCGGTCCGGTTGTTCTGGATGGTGAGTATGCGGGTTATCCTGCGATTTCATGTTGACTTTTGGGCGATATCTGTCTCTTATGAGCGTACTGTTTCTCTGGCACTGTTCATCACAGACAGACCGGCCCTGCCCGATGCGGAATTGCAGGGGAATACATTGAAAAATGCCTGAAAAAGATACCTGGACAAAAAAGGATATCCTGCAGGTGGCAGGGCTGATTATGGTGAGCATAGTGTTTTCTGTCAGGAAGGGACCTCCGCTGGAGTCAGCGGTTCAGACTCTCCGGATGATTGCCATCAGTGTGTTCTACGGGATAGGCACGGTCTTGATTATAGTGGGGATGACCAAGAAGATGTTCAAATATAATCCGTCCCGCAAGCAGATAATAAAGTGGGGTACCGGCCTCGCAGCCTTTTTTGCCGTGAGCCAGTTTCTACACGAACTCTTTCTTTATTTCAGCGGTGTAGGCTCTCAGTGACGGCCTGGGCCTGCGGCTGAACCAGAGACTATGCAGGTCTTTATCCCAGATTATTGGAATCGAAAACCGATTACGTCTGCGCCCCCTCCGCTTTACATCTTCGACAAACTCGCGAACCAAATAATCCGGGTATATAGCTGTATCCGATGTAAAAGTATGTAAACAGGCCCAATGGATAAACCACACTGATCAGAAGACATATCTCCCTTGATTACTGCCTGCTTGCAGACCGTCGCAGATGCAGGGCGGAGTATATGAAGTTGTACTCCCTGTACTTCTAATGTATTCCAACGCCGCAGGTTCAGCACTCTGCAACCAGAAGGTCTACATTTTGAGATAAAGGGACCTTATCTTATCCCTGGTCATCTTTTCCTTCCAGTTGCTGCCCAGAGCATTTTCCCAGAGCGGCTCAAGTACCAGGGCGATATCTATCATTTTTTCCAATTTTTCCTCTTCGATTCCGGATACAATATTGCGCGGGAGATCAATTCCCTGTTTTTTCATCATCCGGCGGAATTCCTTGACTCCGTCAGGATAAAATTCTTCCAGATAATCAAAGGCTACGCAGTTTCCTATCCCATGATGGAGTCCGAGGACAAAGGAAAGACCGTAGGAAAGGGCGTGGCACACACCCACCTGGGAATAGGCTATGCTCATGCCGCCGAAATATGAGGCCATCATGAGCCTGTCATCGCTGTCAGACGGATCATCCAGGAATACCTCGCGGCAGAGTTCAAGTGCCTTCTCCCCGAAGGACTGGCTGAACATGTTCAGAAAGGTGCCGGTGAGTGATTCCACGCAGTGAATGTAGCAGTCCATGCCCGTATAGAATCTCTGATCCAGCGGGACGCCCTCCAGCAGCTCAGGATCCAGTACAAGCTGGTCGAATACGGTAAAATCTGAATTGATTCCAAGTTTTTTTTCCGGTCCGGTGAGTACCGTTGTCCGTGATACCTCCGCCCCCGTTCCGGAGAGAGTGGGTATCCCTACGTGGTAGACTGCGGAGTTGCCGGGAAGATCCCAGCCCTGGTAGTCTGCCGAAGATCCGGGATTGGTTAGCATGATGGATACGGCCTTGGCAAGGTCCATGGCGCTTCCGCCGCCTATGCCGATAATGCCGTCCGGCAGGTCGTCAGGGGCCGAACCAGTGCCTTCCCTAATCCGGCTGGCAAGCTGGTCCACATAGGAAGTTTTGGGCTCATCGTCGGTATCCACGAAAATCACCATGTCACCGCTCTCACGTGGAATTCGGTCTGCCAGTGGCTTGCCGGAAAAAACATGATCTATCAGGAACACCATGCGTGAATCAGGATGCCTGCGTTCTTCAGACAAAATATCACCAAGCTGATCGAAACTGCCGCGACCGAAAACAATTCTGGGGACTACTTTGAAGTTTCTGAACATTTCTTTATCCTCTGAGCCTGTTTCTCCGCCACAATTAAAAATATCTGGGTGCCTTCCCTGATTCCATGGGGCTTACCCTGTAATCAGTCCTCTTTTTGGGTTTGGCGAACATTTCATACAATTTCATGAGAGTTCTGGATCTGATAAACAGCTGCTGTCTCTGACCAAAGATCGAATCGTCCCTGACTGTAAAACCGCTTCTGGAGAGTTCCGTCCTGAGTTCACCAATGGTGAATTCCCGTATGTGAAACTCTCCGGGCCTGTCTAGCAGAGTTTCGCACTTCGGGGAGGTGACGGGCCTGTTGGGAGAAGATATTATCAGGGTACCTCCCGGGGCCAGGAGCCTGTACAGGTTTTCAAGGGCTCCTCTGTAATGACATGTTCAATGGTTTCAAAAGAGACAATCAGGTCATACGGACTGCCGTTTTGGAAAAGGCATATATCACCCCGGTGAAATCTGGTATTAGGCCTGTGGAAGCGGTTCTGCGCATAGCGAACGGCGTCATCCGCCAGGTCCGCGCCGTCAACCGAGACGGCGCCGCAATCTGCAAGATGCGCAGTGCCGTAGCCTGTGCCGCAGGCGATATCCAGTACTCTCTTTCCCCGTGCATAGGTGCAGGCAAACTCGTATCGCGCCAGGTGATCCTGTTCCATCTGGACAGAACCGGCGCCGGGAACATATCTTTCACCTGTGAATTTGAGAGTCACCTTGATCTGTTCAGACAGAATCCCTGATCACCTGGACCATCTTCTCAGCGCGTCCGGACACCTCGTCATCCGTCCAGGACAGCTTGATGAGCATGGAGATGAGCCTGCTCATTATCCTGTCGGATTCGGGGAGCTCCATGGCCGCATAGTCAGGTCTCTGATCCAAAAGCATTATGGGCAGCCGGGAAGGGGATGCGAGTTTTTTGAGATGTTCCCAGTTCCTGTGATAGTGCCAGTTGTTGTCATACCAGTAGAAGCATGCATCGATGCCTGCATCAGCGAGATTTTTCGAGACCCTGCGGGCTGAATCCCTGTCAGGGAGGAAGAATGACAGGAAAGTGGCCGAATCGCCTTTAGGGTCCGGTATGGAGCGGAATGATACTTCCGGCACTTGGACAAGGGCTTCTTTCAGCACACTTTTTACCTTTCTCTGTTTTTCCAGGATAGCCCCGAGCTTTCTCAACTGAGCCACTCCAACTGCGGCATTGAGCTCGCTGATGCGAAAGTTCGTCCCGGTTATGGGATGATTGTCAAGTCCCCTGTCAGCTCCCAGGTGGTCGTGGCCATGGTCTGCATAGGCCTCTGCGGTCAGATAGAGTTCCCTGTCGTCGGTGACCACGGCTCCTCCTTCACCGCACGTGATGGTCTTGACAGGGTCGAACGAGAAACAGCCCATGCGCCCGAAGGTTCCCAGAGATCTGCCCTTGAAAGTGCC
>DTYO01000335.1 GCA_012961845.1 Thermodesulfobacteriaceae bacterium | reverse complement strand
CCGTTTCATCCATTTCGGAATCTGGCCAGGACGAAGTGCATAGAGTGGATAATCAGGCACCAGGACGCAGATGGAATATGGGGCGGGATACAGCCTCCAACAATATATTCTCTCATGGCCCTGCATCATGAGGGATATCGTCTGGACCACCCTGTTCTGGCCCGGTGTTTCCATGCACTTGATACACACTGGTCCCATGAAGTTGACGGCTGCATCTATATCCATGCAAGTGAGTCGCCGGTATGGGATACACTGCTGTCTGTCATGGCCCAGCTGGACTGCGGGCTGGAACCAGGCGGGTCAGATTCCATGTACAGGGCCATCCACTGGTTAATGGACAGGTTTGTGGAGGCTCCCGGCGACTGGCAGGTCTATGTCCGGGGAGTACAAACCGGGGCATGGGCATTCGAAAGGGCCAATACCTGGTATCCGGACGTGGACGATACTGCAGTAGCATTGACAGTGCTGGCCCGGATACGGAGATTCATGAAAGACAGTTCAGCGATCGATAGAGCCATGTCCATCGCCACCGGATGGATAGAGGCCATGCAGTGTTCGAATGGAGGCTGGGCCGCGTTCGACAGGGACAATGACAGCAGGCTGGTTACTAGGATTCCTTTCTGTGATTTCGGCGAGGCCCTCGATCCTCCCAGCGTGGATGTGACAGCACACGTGCTGGAGGCATTCGGCCTCATGGGTCGGGGAATGGATGATCCAGTGGTGGCAAGGGCGATTCAATATGTAAAAAATGAGCAGGAACCCGAAGGAAGCTGGTTTGGCAGGTGGGGGGTGAACCATATCTACGGAACTGCGGCCGTATTGCCGGCCTTGGAAGCAGTGGGAGAGGACATGTCTTCTCAGTACTGTATCAGGGCCGGAGATTGGATTGCTGCTCACCAGAATACAGACGGCGGCTGGGGGGAGAGCTGCGGTTCATACATGGATGATTCTCTCAGGGGAAAAGGCGAGAGTACTGCATCCCAGACCGGATGGGCACTGATGGCTCTGCTTGCGCTTAAGGCAGACAAATACAGGAAAGCCGTGGATGAGGGTGTCAGGTGGCTTCTCGACCGCCAGAAAAAAGACGGGACCTGGGACGAGCCGCAATATACGGGAACGGGATTTCCGGGTTACGGAATAGGGAAGCGAACCAACCTTGAAAAGGCGGCGGAGGAACTGGACCAGGGCGCAGAACTGGCCAGAGGATTCATGATCAATTACAATATGTATCGGCACTATTTCCCGCTCATGGCACTGGGAAGGGCGAGAAAGTGGCTGTGGAGGTGATATTTCGGGCAATATCCGGGATTATCCATTGGGTACAATACGGTTATCGGCAAATGAACTGGTTTCTCAGGCACCCTTCGGTTATCGGATGCTGCAGTAACCTCCTTTTACTCCCTTTCCGGACAAGACTATCTGCCACAATTGTATCTGCCGGTTCTTGAAGGCTGATGCGCAGGACAGAAGGTAGTATTTCCACATCCTGTAGAATCTGCTGTCATATTTCTTTTTCAGTGTGATCCAGTTTTCATTGAAATTTCTGAACCATGCCTGAAGGGTTTTCCAGTAATCGATTCCGAAGTTGTGCCAGTCTTCCAGGACAAACAGGCCTTCAAAGGAATCTGTGATCTGCTTCGCGGATGGGAGCATGGAGTTGGGAAAGATGTACCGGCCTATCCATGGATCAATCTTCCTTACAGAGTTGTTTCCTCCTATGGTATGGAGAAGAAATAGGCCCTCCTGCTTGAGACAGCGGTTCACCATTTTCATGAACGGTCTGTAATTTTTGTAGCCCACATGTTCAAACATTCCCACAGATAGTATTCGGTCGTACAGGCCCTGATGGCTTCTGTAGTCCTGAAGGAGTATTTTCACCGGAAGGTCTCTGCAGGATTCTTCGGCCGTTTGCTGCTGTTCCGAAGAGACTGTTATACCCGTTACCATGACTCCGTATTTTTTTGCAAGGTACCTGGCCGTCCCGCCCCAGCCGCAGCCTATGTCCAGGACTTTCATGCCTGGTTCGAGGTGGAGTTTTGCGGCGATGAGATCCATTTTGGCCTCCTGGGCTTCTTCCAGGTCTGAGGCGTTTTTCCAGTACCCGCAACTGTAGATCATGTGCCTGTCCAGCATGGCGCGGTAGAGATCGTTTCCGATGTTGTAGTGGTGTTCACCTATATGGAATGCCCTGGATGGCTTTTGAAGATTGAAAAGGACAGCCCTGGCGATGTCCAGGATCTCAGACCAGGGTTTCACCCTGTCGGCTAGGCCCGATTTGAATATGCGGTCGAACAATGGGATCAGCTCTTCCGCATCCCACCAGCTGTCCATATAGGATTCTCCCAGGCCGAGGGACCCCATGAAGAATACCTTTGGAAAAAACCTTTTGTCGTGGACCCGGATGTCCCATGGGTTTGATCCGTCGATCGCGATGTCCGCTGAACTGAAGATGTCTTTCACCCTGGAACGGAACAGATTTTTCGGCTCTGTAGATTCCTTTAATAACAGGCTGGATCTGATGGAAAACATCTCTGGAGACCTCTTGTTTTGCGCATCTGTATTCTTTATTTTATGCATTGGAAAGCGTTTGGCAAGGGAGGTCTGATAAACAGAAACCGTTTGTGATATGGATTTTTTAGAAAAAGAACTTGAGCACCTTTCAGATACAGGGCTCACCAGAGTCCTGTTCAGGATTGACGGGCTGGAAGGCCGCGAGGTCCTGTCAGGGGGGGAGAGGCTGGTAGATTTTTCTTCCAATGACTACCTGGGCCTTGCCGGGAATTCCGCCCTTGTGGACGGCGCTGTCAGTGCGATCAGACGATGGGGAACAGGGGCCAGGGCGTCCAGACTGATGAGCGGTGACCTTGAGATTCACCACACACTCGAAAGAGCCGTGGCCGATCTGAAAGGCACTGAGACAGGCCTTCTCTTTGGCAGTGGCTACCTTGCCAATTCAGGTATTATCCCTTCCATATGCGGCAGAAAAGACGTGATCTTTTCAGACCGCCTCAACCATGCCAGCATCATTGACGGCATAATGCTTTCAAGGGCACGTGCATTCAGGTTCAGACACAACGATATCGACCACCTGGAATCACTTCTTGAAACTCACAGGGAAAAGTATGAAAAGGCACTGATAATTGCGGAGGGGCTGTACAGCATGGACGGGGATTTTGCCCCGGTTGGAAAACTTATCGAACTGAAGGAATGTTATGATACATTGCTCATGCTGGACGAGGCCCATTCTGCCGGTGTGTACGGCAAAAGAGGGGAGGGCACGGTCAGCAGGGAAGATGCAGAAAAAGTAGACATCCTTCTTGGCACTTTCGGCAAGGCATTTGGTGGTTACGGCGCATATGCCGCTGTTTCAAGGGCAATGAAAAGGTTTCTCATCAACAGGGCCCGTACGTTCATTTTTTCCACGGCACTGCCGCCCTGTGTCATCGGTTCAGATCTGGCAGCATTGGATCTGATGCCGAAAGTATCTGGCCTGAGGAAACGGGTCATCGAATCATCCGAGATGCTGAGGACATGGTTCAGACAGAAGACAGGGCTTGAGGTGAGAGGAGAGTCCCAAATAATACCGGTGATCGTCGGTGAGAACAGGATGGCTCTCGAGCTTGCCGGTCATCTCCAGAAAACGGGCTTCCTGGTAAAGGCAGTGCGTCCTCCCACCGTGCCGGCAGGAGAGGCTAGGATCCGCATCTCGGTCACTGCCAGGCATACGGAAGAGGATCTGAACGGACTGCAAAATGCCGTGAAACAGTACCTGAACAGTTGCAGTTAACCCCTGATTATTCGCTTCAAAAGCCAAGTCAGGGGTCTTTCTTCGGCAAACTTGCAAACCGAATTATCCGTGATGGTGGAACAGCTGCTGTACATTCGGACAGGGGATGAAATAATGTTCAGACGTTGAATCGGAAATTGATCACATCTCCATCCTGAACCTGATAATCCTTACCTTCCAGTCTTGTCTTGCCGGCTTTCTGTGCCGAAGCGTAATCTCCCAGTGCAAACAGGTCTTCACAGGAGACAACCTCCGCGCGTATGAATCCTTTTTCTATGTCGGAATGAATTGTAGCGGCTGCTTTCCTGGCAGGGGTACCTTTCCTGATCGTCCAGGCCTTGACCTCGTCTTCACCCACCGTGAAAAAGGAAATAAGCCCCAGCAGGCTGTATGATTCCTTTATAAGCCTGAACGTGGCAGGCTCCTTGAGTCCCAGATCCCGGCGGAAAAGTTCCGCCTCATCAGGAGCGAGCTGGGCAAGTTCCATTTCAAGTTTGCCCTTGAGTTCAACCAGCACGACATTCGGGGGAAGATCCATTTCTGTCTGGCCGGGTTCCTTGTCTTCATCACTGTTAAGAACCACTATGCACGGTTTCGCAGAAAGAAATGCGTATCCTCTGAGCAGAGGAGAAGCCGCTATATAGGGTACTGTTCTGAGCGCCTGTTCCAGGTTCAGGATGTCGAGGGCTTCCTGCAGGAGTTTCAGTTCTTTTGGATCACCCCTGCCGCCTTTTTTTATTTCTTTTTCCAGACGTTCTACGCGTTTTTCAGCTATTACCAGGTCTGTGAAGATCAATTCAGATTCCAGTGCTTTCAGATCACTCTGGGGATCGGACGCCTCGCCGGCCCGGTCAAAATTTCGTACCACATGGACAAGCGCATCCACAGGACGCAGAAGGGTCAGGATCTCGTTCATGGAAGAATTGGCGCCCTCCCCAGCGGAAACAGAACCGCCAATATCCACATACTGAATCTGGGCCGGCGTGGTCTTTCGGGGGTTGTAAATGGAAGAGAGCCTGTCAAGGCGGTGGTCCGGCACCAGGACAATGGCCAGATTGGGTTCTTTCCTGCCACCTGAATATGCAGAGATTTCAGCTTCACTGCTGGTGAGGGCGTTAAAAATGGTGGTTTTTCCTGCTCCTGGCAGCCCTACGATTCCAGTTTTCATTGTTCCCGGGTCTCATGGCAGGGGGTCTGATCTCCCTTGATCTTATCAACAGCGTGTCTGATTACAGGCAGGATCACTTCCAACCCCTGGGAGACGGCTCTGGGACTCCCCGGAAGATTGGTGATCAGGGTGTTTCCTCTGACCCCTGCGATCCCTCTTGAAAGCATGGCCCTGGGCGTGGACTGCAGACCTGCCAGACGTATTGCCTCTCCGATACCTGGAATTTCGCGGTGTATAACCATGCCGGTGGCTTCCGGCGTGATATCCCTGGGACTCAGCCCGGTTCCTCCGGTGCTGATTATGATGTCCAGTCCTGTTTCGTCAGACCATTTCATCAAAATCGTGCTGACAGCGGCTTTTTCATCCGGCACTACCGCCGATTCCACCACCCGGTAATCCGCATCTTTCAGGATACGCATTATCTCAGGCCCTGTTGTGTCTTCTCTGGTCCCTGCTGCAGAACTGTCACTTACAGTAAGGACTCCGGCTGTATAGATCCTGTCGATTTCCTGTCTCCCGGTTTATTCTTTATCAGCCCGGGCCTCGGCCACTATCTTTTCAGCAAGCTTCGGAGGTACTTCTTCAAAGTGGGATTCCTCAACAACGTAACTGCCACGACCGGCAGTCATGGAGTTGAGATCAAGCAGATATCGCTGGACTTCGGCAAGGGGTACGAGGGCTTCGATTACCTGCATCCCATCCTCCGGCTCCATTCCCATGACCTTTCCCCTCCTGCTGTTCATATCTCCGATTATGTCACCCACAGCATCGTCAGGGACGGTAATGATCATCTTGACTATGGGTTCAAGCAGGGTCGGCTTAGCTTCAAGAACACCCTTTTTGAAGCACTGGATGGCAGCGATTTTGAAGGCCATTTCGGATGAATCTACCTCATGGGATTTACCGTCATAGAACCTGACTTTCACGTCTACCACGGGATGTCCTGCGAGAGGACCGGACTGAAGTGCTTCATGAAGCCCTTTTTCCACTGCAGGGACAAAATTTCTGGGCACGTTCATTCCCACCAGTGCCTCTTCGAATTCAAATCCCTGGCCCTGCGGCAGCGGTGAAATGTCGAAATGTACTTCTGCAAACTGGCCTGCCCCCCCGGTCTGCTTCTTGTGACGGTAGATCACGCCTTTTTTGGTGGCCTTGATGGTTTCGCGATATGGAATTTTCGGCAGAGTCAGATCAACTTTGACTCCAAATTTTCTCTCCATTTTATCCATGGTCGCATCGATATGGATCTGTCCGTTTCCAGAAACCAGCAGTTCGTTGGTCTGGCTGTCTCGGGTAACGGTAAGGGTGGGATCCTCTTCCTGCAGCCTCTGGAGGGCTTGCGTGATCTTTTCCTCATCGCCCCGGCTTCTGGGCTTGAGAGCATAAGTGAGAACGCCTTGCGGAATCTCAGAAAACGGATATTTTATAGGATTTTCCGCTTCGCACAGGGTGTCGCCCGTGGTCGTCTCCTTGAGTTTGGCAATGGCTATAATCTCTCCGGGCACAGCTTCGTCTACCGGCTTCTGACTCTTTCCCTCCATGACGAATATTTTCTGAAAACGTTCGTTTTTATCCTTGTTTGGGTTATAGAGTGAACTGTCGGACCTGAGAGTTCCAGAAAATACCCTCAGGATCGTCAGGCGGCCTGAATAGGGGTCTGTCAGAGTCTTGAATACAAGACCTGATACAGGTGCATCGGGTGAAGGATCTCGTGTCTCTTCACTGTCTGTTTCAGGATTGATGCCTACTGCCGGCCCCCGATCGTCCGGGGAGGCCATGAATTCGACCACAAGGTCAAGCAGGGATCCTGTGGCAATATTATTCAGGGCTGATCCGCAGGCGACCGGAATGAATCCTCCGCTCATTATGCCCTGTTTGAGGCCGGCCACTATCTCTTCATAGGAAAGATCTATACCTTCCAGGAATTTCTCCAGAAGTTCGTCGTTTGATTCTGCTGCATATTCGATGAGGTTGTTTCTCCATTCCTCGACCACATCGACCATATCAGAAGGGATGTCGATCTGTTTTCCTCTGCCGCCCGAATCACCGGTGAAGTCATAGGCCTTCATCCTGACAAGATCCACTATACCCCTGAATCCGTCCTCCTTCCCTATGGGCAGACACACCGGAACCAGGCGAAGGTCTAGAGCATCTCTGAAAGCCTCCATGGCCCTGATGAAATCAGCCCTCTCCTTGTCCAGTTTGTTGATCCACATTATTACAGGAAGCCCTGATTCGCTGACCATGGACCAGATCTTGTGGGTCTGAGGTTTGACGGGATCCACTGCATCTAGGACAATCAGTATGTTGTCGACTGCGCTTATGGCCATCCTGGTCTCGGGAAGGAAATTGTCATCTCCCGGCGTATCCAGGAGATAGACTTTCACCTTTTCCCACGCCAGATGATGAAACCCAGTGCTTATTGAAATATGGCGCTTGGTTTCTTCGGGTTCATAGTCAAGAGCGGAAGTACCGTCGTCCACCCTGCCAATGCGGTCAATTGATTTGGCAGTAAACAGCATGGCTTCACCAAGAGAGGTCTTGCCGCTTCCACTCTGTGCTACCAGGGCCAGATTTCTGATTTTGCTGACTTCCATAACAGATATTCCCCTTCCTCATGTTTGATTGGAGGGTATCTTCAGAAACAGAGAGCTGCCGGATACCCAAGGAAAAAACAAATTATCCAAACATAATGAATATGTACTGTTTGAGTCAAGGGGACTACGGATAAATAGAATCGCATGGGATGGGTCTGTTCTATGGAACCAGCGAGATGCCGGGAAATCCGTCTTCAACCCAGCCTGTCACGCTGGCTTCGACCAGCCCCTTTTCCATGAGACGGATCAGCAGGTCTTCCGATCTCTGTTCAGTCACTGAAATCAGAAGACCACCGGAAGTCTGAGCATCGAACAGCAGGTCCTTCATGTTTTTGTCCACTGCCGGATCCACGGTTACCTTGTCCCTGCAGAAATCCATGTTGGCATAATCTCCTTCTGGAAGCAGGCCCTGTTTGAGATAGTCCATGGTCCCAGGGATAACAGGCACCCTTGAAGCCCTGATGAAGATGCGGACACGGCTGGCCTCTGCCATTTCCAGGGCATGTCCGGCCAATCCGAATCCAGTGATGTCCGTGGCAGAATTGACACCGATTTCCATCATTGCCTCGGAGGCATCCCTGTTGAGGGTCTTCATGACATCGATAACCTGCGTGGTGATTTCAGGAGTAAGCATACCGCCTTTCAGGGCGGTGGAGAGTATTCCGGTTCCAAGAGGTTTGGTTAGAATGAGGCGGTCTCCGGGTAGCGCTCCGGCATTGGTGACAAATTTGTCGGGATGCACGGTTCCCGTCACTGCCAGGCCGTATTTCGGCTCGCGGTCATCAACGCTGTGGCCCCCCATGAGAACAGCTCCTGCTTCATGAACCTTGTCTATCCCTCCCTGCAGAATCTTCTTCAGATGATCCAACGGCATGTCCTTGCTTGGGAAACAAACGATGTTCATTGCAGTAACAGGTGTGCCGCCCATGGCGTATATGTCGCTCAGTGAATTGGCCGCAGCAATCTGGCCGAAGGCATAAGGATCATCTACTACAGGTGTAAAAAAATCCAAGGACTGCACCAGGGCGGTATCGTCACTTATCCTGTAGATTCCTGCATCCGAAGCTGATTCAATGCCTACAAGCAGTTTCGGATGGGCTGAAAGCGGAAGATCGGAAAGAATTTCAAGCAGGTCTCCCGGACCTATTTTCGAAGCTCACCCGGATGCCCTTACCCGCGCGGTAAGACTGAGTCTGGATGATCGAGACATTTTAATGATGATTATTTGCGGAGAGTTGCGATCATTCTGTTGGGCTTAAGAAATATGTCCAGCGCATCGCATATATGCCTGAAAACCACATCACTAGATGACAGCGCATCTGTCGATGCTCCTTCCCTGCCCAGTATACAGATGCCCAGCGCAGCTTCCTTGAGCATCAGGGCATCATTGCATCCGTTGCCGATGGCCACGGTTTGTTCACGTCCGAGTTCTTCCAGAAATGCCAGTTTCTGCAGATCGCCCCGGCCATGTTCAAGACAATGGACGTTGACACAGCATCCTTTCTGAAGCTCATCGGTCAGCCCTTCCATAGTCCTGCAGGTGTCGGCAGTCAGTATGTATACGTTCAGGACCTTGGACACGGTCTTGAGCCTGTCTACTACTCCATCGATGAAGTTTCCATCTTCAGTAAGCGTGCCATTTAGGTCCAGGACCAGATTGGACAGGTCATAGAAAACTCCGCACGGCAGGTCAATTGCAAACGTCTTTGATCCCATGAGTGATATATCTCCTCGATTCGAGTTATTTCCTGACTTTTTCAAGCAGTGCCTGCCTGAGTTTCGGCGGTAGAAACAGTACGGCTGATTCGCTGATCTTTTTCAGACGCACCACCAGGTCGCCTTCATCCTTCCAGTGGTCTTTCAGAATATGTTCATCAGTACGGACAAAGAGCCGCAGAAGGGCAAGAGCCACCAGATAAATATCGTCTACCATGCCGGCAAATGGTATCCAGTCAGGAACGAGATCAACAGGATTCAGCACATAGGCCATGGTTGCGCCGAGAATCGCCTTGTCAGTGGAGGAGACCCTGGAGTCTCTCATCAGATTTACTAAAAGGCCGAGAAACTTGGGCAGCATTCTCACTCCCTGCCTGATTCGATTGGTTTCGAAGTGGGTCTTGACACGTGCAGAAGACTTTCTGTTCTGTCTGTTGATAAATGCTACCTTCATTTTGTTGATCAAAAACTTTAAAACAAAATGATATTATATTCAAGATTCAAGCTGGCTGCATTCTGCTCTTTGGACCGTGACTGTTACCTGACTCAGGCTTGTCTTAACAGTAACGAATATTGTACCTTTGATCGTCACAATACGGTATTCTAACAGATTCGGAGGATAAATTCATGAAAAGTTTGAGAGGCCTGCTCTATCCAGCCGGTTTTGTGCACCATAATACACTGATTCACCTGGCACGGTTCTTTTCTGCCTTGACGGTCCTTGTCCCTACGGAAGAAGCAGATGATGGGAAATATTGCTCTGAAACAGATGTTCCTGTGGTTGTCAATGCTGTGGCACCTGCTCCGCTAGGAGACAGGATTGAAGAGTTCAACAGCATGATCAGGACCTGGGAGGGCTGGGCCGGAGACCTTGGACTTGGCAGAGATGATGCGTCTTCTGCTCTCCTTGACTCCACTATTAGGGACATGGAAAGCTCGGTACAGTCCATTCTCCAGAGCCTGAAGGGACCAGAGAAAACGGATCCGCTGATGGAGGCGAGGTTTTTTCTGAAGTTGGCCCTGGAATACGACAGAAGACAGGATTCTCTTGCCATGGAACTCGCCGCCTTGAGCGGAAAAGAAAGTCGAATCGATTCCATCATGAAAGGGCCTGAAACTGCACCCCTGGAGCGTTCGGCCCGGGTTCCTCAGTCATCCAGCAGGATTGAACCCCTTCACAGGGCAAGACAACGGATGAAGGCGTGGACTGTTCTGTGGAAGGAACTGACGGATACCGGTCTCTGTCCTGTTGGAGAAACCATCGAAGTCAAAGACATGCTGGATCAGGCTTATGAACTCCTGGAAGACGGTTCTTCTGTCGTGGACCTGCTGACACTTCCCCTACCCCTTGATCCATCGGCAGGCCCCGTTGATGACTCGGGCGAGACTATGGATTCCCTGATCAATCTGGTACGGCTCATTTTAGAAGCAGGAAGGTACGATGTATCCGGGGAATCTGAAATCAACAGGCTTGCAGATCGGATTGCATGGCAGTGGAATAACCGGCTGCAGGCTCAGGAAACCGGACCTGTTCTGAGCCTTGTACTCTATCCAGGGAGGTCCTGGGAAGAAGTGCTGATCTGTGCATGTGACACGGAAGATGTGAAGGCATCGAATCCAGATCAGACCGGCTGGTCTTTCTTCGTTTACTGAATCCGTGTCAAATGTTGATGCAGCCTTTCAGGAAAACTGTGCCTTGAATTCTTCAATGAATTCTTCAAGTAGGTCATCAGGAAGGTGGTTTATTCCTGCCGCCGCCTTCCTGCCTCCGCCGGTCGGAAATTTTCTGCATAGTTCGTCAGCACCTTTCCTTTCTGCCAGAGGGGACCTGACACTGACAACATAACCACCTTCT
>DTYO01000334.1 GCA_012961845.1 Thermodesulfobacteriaceae bacterium | reverse complement strand
CTCCAGATCGAAGACCAAAAACAGAACTGCCACCAGGTAATATTTGATGTCAAATCTCTGACGGCCTGTATCGATCAGCGGAACTCCGCATTCATAGGTGGTGAGCTTGTTGGGTCTGGGGCGGAACGGGCCTAAAACAGCGGAAATCAGGAGCATGCCGAAAATAGCCAGCATCGACATGCCCAGATACATGACGATGGTGGGATCGAATCCGCTTACCATGTCTTAACCCTCCTGTCGGACTGTACGGAATCTTTCCGGAATTCATGCTGATGTCCGTTTTTCAGTGCGATAAGGACCATGTTTTTCCGGGAAAATCCGTTATGTTTGAAAAGTCTTGCCTATGGTTATACCGTCTTCTGACGGGCGGCAATTATTTTCCTGCAAGGTGCTTGTTATCGATATCACAAGCTCGGATGACTGTCAAAGAAAAAATGAGTCTTCATTCATTTTTTTTGCAGGCAACTCAGCACTTGTTTTCTCGGAAAACCATTTCCAGTCCGTTTAGACTGGCGAATCTGCAGATTTCATCCTTCAGTTCCCTGACATACGGACAGTCCCATACCGCAAGGAGTGTGTCACGTCGCATCCAGACCGGATTGACGGCTCCATGCCCGTCAAATCCGTTCTGTTTCTGGACGACAAACGGAAATATCTGCGGTCTGCGGCATACCTCCGGCCGAGCGGGGTATACTCGGCACAATCCATCATGTGCAAGGTTCGGACACGATTCACCCCTGGTCAAAATCAGGCTCCATCCGGTAGCCCAGTGGTAAACGGCCGACGGCTTTCTGAAAAAAGGAAGTCCGTCAATAATATAATTTTTTTCAGCCTTAGCGGGAGATATCCGTCTGGATGAATCCGTATCCACCACGGACAGGTTGAACAGGCTCAATTCTTTCGATGTCAGGGGAATTTCAAAATATTCCTGTCCGGCATTTTTAGCAGGTCCGGTGCAGCACAGGGTGCATCGGCAAGGGCTGCAAAGCATGGAATTGATGTATTCCAGCTCTTTTTCCAGGACCTGCTGGTGAATCCACACAAGCGCTCCCTCAAGGGGGTTCACGTATTCTCCGTCGGGATCAAGGATGTCGGGAAAATCGGGCAGATTTTCCGGCTGCAGTTTTAATGCCTCCAGGTGGCGGAGTATGTGAATGTACTCATGCAGGATTGTGCCGGGGTATGTATATGTCAGGGAAGAGGTCTCGATCGGTGAAGGGAGATCCTGAACGATCTCTTCGATTTTGTCATAGGGGCCTGCCACATAAAGCATCAGAGCGAGATGGCATAGAGGCCATACCGGTTGCTCAAGAGCGCTGAGGCCTGCTTTCCACGAGTCGTTTTCAGTGACCCCTCGAGGCATATCCATCATTTTGAAGCGCTGTTTTACATTTGGCATATTGATCTGCCGGATTAAGAGTATGTAATCACAGGCTGCTGACGGAGTCTTGTATTGAGCCGCCGTTCTATACTGGCAATGTATGAACTTTTCCGGCGGATTTCTGCTGCGGATTACAGTAGTTTTCCATGAGCTGCTCTGCTGCTTTTATGACAGAGGGCAGATCAAGCTGAACCTGTTTTCTCAGAATTTCCTGGCTCCCGTGCTCGATGAATCTGTCGGGAAGGCCTATTCTGCGGATCTTGCAGTGAATACAGTTGTCTGCAAGGCACTCCAGAACAGCTGAACCGAATCCCCCTGCCAGTGCGTTTTCTTCCAGGGTAAGGCAGTGTCCTGTCTTCTCAGCCACAGATACAATCAGGTCTTCATCCAGAGGCTTGACATATCTGGTATTTACTACAGCAGCCCGGATGCCTTTGTCAGAGAGGCTTTCTGCCGCCCTGATGGCTGTTTCCACATGGTTGCCTGTGGCAATCAGGGCGATATCAGAGCCATCAGACAGCAGTTCCCCCTTGCCATGCGGGATTTCTTCCAGCTGCCAGTCAAGTCTGAGTCCTGTGCCCGTTCCCCTGGGATACCGGACTGCAACCGGCCCATTGTGCCTGACGGCTGTATAGAGCATATGCTGCAGTTCATTTTCGTCTTTCGGGGTCATGATGGTCAGATTCGGTACGGCTCTGAGGAAGGACAGATCAAAGGCACCGTGGTGGGTAGGACCGTCATCTCCTACCAGGCCGCCTCTGTCGATGGCAAAGACTACCGGCTGGTTAGTAAGGCACACATCATGTATTATCTGGTCATATGCTCTCTGGAAAAAGGTGGAGTAAATCGCCACTACCGGTTTCATGCCTTCCAGGGCCAGGCCGGCGGCAAAGGTCACGGCATGCTGTTCCGCAATTCCCACGTCAAAAAACCTGTCTGGAAATGTGTCCTGAAACGCATTCAGGCCGGTTCCCGAAGGCATGGCGGCTGTTATTGCCACTATCCTTGGATCCTCGTGGGCCAGCCTTACAAGCGTCTGGCTGAATATACTGGTGTAGGAAGGAGGTTGCCGCTCTGACGGCTTTCTGGGGATTCCTGTGTGTATGTCGAAAGGACCAAGTCCATGGAAACGGTCAGGATGTTTTTCTGCAGGGGGGTAACCCTTTCCTTTCTTGGTGATCACGTGCACCAGGACCGGACCCGGGACATTGCGTACATTTTTCAGGGTTTCAATGAGAGATTCCAGATTGTGTCCGGGCAGCGGGCCGATATACTCGAACTGCAGGGCCTCAAACAGCATTCCGGGGGTAATCAAACTTTTAAGTGAGTCTTCGCTTCTCTTCAGGACTCCCCAGATGTTCTCTCCGACTTCCGACCGCTTCAGGAAAGATTCCAGTTCCTTTTTTATGCGGGTTGCCACCCGTCCGGTGAGTTTCCTGCTGAGGAAGGAAGACAGGGCACCTACGTTGGGGGAGATGGACATTTCATTGTCGTTGAGGATGACTATCAGGTTCTTTCTCAGATGGCCAGCATTGTTCAAGGCCTCAAAAGCGAGTCCTGCAGTCATCGAACCATCTCCGATGACAGCGATTACCCGGCCGTCTTCTTCGTTCAGTTCAAGGGCTGTGGCCATTCCCAGAGCAGCGGATATGGAAGTGCTGCTGTGCCCGGTATCAAGTGCATCATAAGGGCTTTCCGAACGTTTGGGGAAGCCGCTTATGCCCTTATACTGCCGCAGGGTGTGAAAGTGCTTCAAACGCCCTGTAAGAAGCTTGTGTGCATATGCCTGGTGTCCAACATCCCAGATGAGACGGTCTTTCGGACAGTCGAAAACATAATGAAGAGCAATTGACAGCTCTACTACTCCCAGGCTTGGTGCAAGATGTCCGCCTGACTTTGATACGGTCTCTACGATTTTTCTGCGTATTTCAGATGCGACCCCGGTTAGTTCCTTGAGATTCAGGTCCTTGATGTCCTGTGGAGTGTTTATAGAATCCAATATGTGAGACATAAAATGTTTCTCCTGTTTAGTCGAACATTACATAATGACTGCCGGATTTCCTTGATCTCTGCCGTCTAATGCTTGAAAATCCGTTTAATATGCCGCTTCAGATACCTGGCCATGCATTTTACAGCATGCCGGGGCGGAAAAAAGCTTGTTGGCAGTTGGAGAGGATACTGTGTGGAACCAGGCGCCTGCTTTTATAATTCCACCCTGTATGCAGCCGGGCAGTGGTCTATTATCGGTCTCTTTCCGCCACATACCTGGCTATAGCCTGCAGAGGCTCTCCCTTCTCGCGGAACATTTCCAGCTCAGCCAGGGCCTGGTCCAGCAGTTCACGAGCTTTTTTCTTTGTTGCCTCTATTCCGAAGAGGACCGGATACGTGGCCTTCCTGTTTCTGTCGTCCGATCCTACAGGTTTACCGAGTTTTTCCTGGTCACCTTCAATGTCCAGCAGGTCGTCCTTGATCTGAAACACCAGCCCCAGGTTCCTGCCGAAATTTCCGAGACGCCTGATTTCCTCTTCTGTTCCTCCGCCAAGCACTGCACCGATCTCGATCGATGCCTGCAAAAGAGCTCCGGTCTTCCTGGTATGTATGAAATGGAGGGTGTCAGCATCAACCTGTTTTCCTTCCATCTGCATGTCTGCCGTCTGTCCTCCGACCATGCCGTATACTCCGGCAGCCCTGGCCATAAGATATATGGCATGGCTGAGGGTCGCTGGTGGAATTTCATTGTTCAGCTCAGGATCAGTCATCAATTCAAATGCATAGGTGAGAAGACCGTCGCCTGCCAGAATAGCTACTGTTTCTCCGTATACCTTGTGACATGTCGGTTTTCCTCTGCGAAGATCATCATCGTCCATGGCAGGGAGATCATCATGTATGAGCGAATAGGTATGAATGCATTCGAGCGCACATGCTGCAGGCATCAGGAAACTGTCATCCGAGTTCACTGCATGTCCGGCTGCGAGTACGAGTATTGGTCTTACACGTTTGCCGCCTGCCATCAGGCTGTATTTCATGGCTTCAAAGACCGGTGCTGAAATGTCTTCAGGAGCAGTAAGCCACCTGTCCAGTGCCTTCTCTACCTTGATTCGCTGTTCTTCAAGGTACTTTTTCAGATTGAAAGCATGTTGATCAGGATTCATTGAGAATGTTCACATGTCAATCGCCGCTATCGTCGAATGCCTTGATTTCCGGTTGATTATCATTACCAATAGTCAGTTCCTGAATACGCTTTTCGGCTATACTGAGACAACCGGCACAATGCCGCGAAAGTTTGATGCCTTCTTCAAATGTCTTGAGAGCATCTTCCAGCGACAGATCGTCGTTTTCCAGTTCGTTGACCCGCTTTTCCAGTTCCTTCAGGGCGGTCTCAAAATCCAGTTCTTTGATCATGTTTTCAATCGAAGATTACAGAGCGAAACCCAGCCGGACACGGGTTTGTGTTTTCATGATTGTCTTCATCCAATTGATGTCTGTCCACAAACGCCTTTTCCGCTGGATCTACGGGGCGCATGAAAGAAATAACGGCTGAACTACCAGATACATGTCCGGACTCACTTTTTCAGATGTCTTGCCTCGGGTGAAGATTCTCCAGCCAGGCAGATACCGATCGAATGGCTGTTGCTTTGCACCGGTGCGCTTTCCGGATACTGATTTTATTTTTATCCCTCTATATGTAATCTTGTCAACTGAAACTTCCAGTCTGTATGGAGAATCTGTCTTGAGTGCGGCTGAATAGGGGGTGCTCCATGCATGTCGGCCTTTCAGGGCAGCGTAGCATCTCGCGTGTCGGCAGATGTCCGGTGAACAGGGGGATCAGACGGATGGGGACTTCTGAAAACTGTTCTGTTGCTTCATAACCATATTGTACTCAAAAATAATCCTAGAGATATCCATGAAATGTCTGTGGTTATTTTGCTCCTCAGCCCTGTTCCGGAACAAAATGCCTTATTTCCAGAAGTGACCGTGAAGTAGTTTCCTGGTATTCATTTCCCGAAAGAAGTTCTTTTTTTGCTTACTTGCCGCGGATGGATTCTAGTATATATTGAACGGTGTCGTCAGATAATGATACGGTGATTCAAAGGGTCGCTTGACCGGCTGCTGAAATCGCTTTTTTACCCGGAGCAGGATGAAATATGAGAAAATGGCATGGTTTTTCCGGTGAAGAACAGCGTGTAATTGCTGATTTTAAAGGCAATGGTCCGGATTGCGCCAAGTTTGTGTCCAGAAGGCTGAAGCTTTCCCTTGAAACGGCGATGGAAATGCTTTCCCGCCTGGAGAGGGAGGGCTGGCTTGAAAGAGTCGAGGGGACGTTTCTTTACAAGAGAGGCTTCAGACGGCCCAAACATATGAATCATACATATTATCGCCTTACCAGAAAAGCAGAGCTGATACTGAGGGGGGGTCCAGGCATGAATCGGACAGATTCGGTATGATGCGGTGACCGGATGGATTCACAAATTTTTTCTTATAATATCAATCTGTTGGACTTGTTTGTGGGTATTGTAACGATCATGCTTGTCCTGCGGGGTATCTGGACAGGTTTCAGCAGGTCTGTTGCCACCTTTGCTGGTCTGATCGCAGGCCTGTGGGTGGCGGTTCACAAGTTTCCGCTTCTCGAGGTCAGGCTTGCTCCTTGGATTCATAACGATGTCGTTCGGTCACTTACTGCATTTCTGATGTTGTTTCTTCTGGTTCACCTTTTTTTTCTTATAGGCGGCATACTGGCTAACAGTCTCCTGAAGGCAATCAGACTCGGGTGGATGGACAGGGTTCTGGGGGGAATGGCCGGTTTGCTGAAGGGTATTATACTGGCAGGCGCTCTGGCCTTTTTCCTCACGGTTTTTCTGCCTGCCGGGAGCCCGATAATAAAAGATTCGCACTTGTATCCTGTTATGAGTCAGGTCGCACAGGTAATGGGATCAATGGTACCGTCTCATCTTAAAGGAAGGTTCATGTGGAAGTGGAGAAAGCTGCAGCAGGAAAACTCTGCAAGATCCGACAAGGCAGTATAATCCCATATTATTTGCTTCAAAAGCCGACCAATGCTAATTGGCATAAATTACATCATGTTATATGATATATTGTGAGTCAGAAACTGCACCAAAAAGGTGCAGTGAATTCAACGGAATAGTGTTCTGCATTTGAAGTCGCAAGGGGGAGCGTTACTTCACCAACTCTGCTGCATTGTCAGGGGGTTGAAGTACCAGAGTACGTCTGTGCCCCTCTGCTTTACAT
>DTYO01000333.1 GCA_012961845.1 Thermodesulfobacteriaceae bacterium | reverse complement strand
TTTTGGGAGCCAGAGCTGTCTTTGAGACTGCTCAATACATGCTTGACCCACGTACCTGTAAAAAAATGCTGAGTTTGGTTAAGAACCACTATAAAGAGTGTTGAAACAATTGAGGTATTTCGGCCTACGGCTTGCTGATAGGATAATTGTTTTCGTTCGAGCTATGGGCCTCTGAAAAACAGGCGCAGACATGTGTTTGATGTTTTTATCATTATTCTTTTATACAAGCCACAGGTCGGATGAAAAGACCATCTGAGGACAGGCGCAGGCCTGGATGTCGTGTCCAGATAACGATTAATATACAAGGCCGGTAATTCCATGTAGCTCGCTAGGCCGGAGGTTTGAAATACCATGAATGAAAAAACAAAAAATTACTCTGATCTCATTGATGAAATTCCATATGACAGCAATATTGAAACAGACATACCTGTGCTGGGTGAGCCTACAGTCGATTCTCCGCTGCTTGAAAAACACTACCCTCACTTCGTTTCTGACTGTGATCGGGTTCTGGTCAATGTGTCCTGCAGGTCTGAACGCAAACTGAACAAAGCTGGCTTGGAGCCGATGTCGTTTGAGCTTGCAGGGCCTAGGCGCAGCATTTTTTTTGACCCTGCCAAGGTAAAGCCGGCCATAGTCACCTGTGGAGGATTATGCCCCGGAATAAACGACGTGATCCGTGCTATCGTGCTGACTTTTTATCACAGTTACGGAGTCCATTCCACCATAGGGATAAAATATGGATTCAGGGGGCTTGTCCCATCCTACAGTCTGCCGGTAATGGAGCTGACTCCCGAGAAGGTGGGCAGGATTCACGAATATGGCGGAACCATACTTGGATCTTCCAGGGGACCGCAGTCTCTGGAAAAAATAGTAGATGCGCTTCAGCGTCTCGATATTTCCATGCTTTTTCTCATCGGCGGAGACGGAACTTTCAGGGCAGGAGCAAAAATTGCCGATGAAATCGAAAGACGGGCCTTGAAGATCTCCGTAGTAGCCGTTCCCAAGACCATAGACAACGATATTTACCTGGTATCAAAGACCTTTGGTTTTGATACAGCCGTGGATATGGCCTGCCAGGCGATCAGATGCGCACATACCGAGGCGATAGGTGCTCCCAACTGCATTGGACTGGTAAAAGTCATGGGAAGACATTCCGGATTTATCGCTGCGGCCGCAGCCAACGCGCTGAGAGAAGTGAATTTCTGTCTGATACCTGAAAGCGATTTTGACCTGGAAGGCCGTGGGGGATTGTTGAAGGTGTTGGAAAAAAGGCTGAAAAAACGCGGCCATGCGGTGGTGATTGTAGCGGAAGGAGCAGGCCAGAAATACGTGGCAGGGAAGAATATGGAGAAGGATCCTTCCGGCAATATCAAGCTGGGCGATATAGGTCTCTTTCTCAGGGACAGTTTCAGTAATTATTTTTCAGAAATCGGAATGACCGTATTTGTCCGGTATATCGATCCAAGCTACATTGTCAGGAGTGTCCCGGCCAACATAGAAGACAGCCTTTATTGTGCTAACCTGGGACAGGACGCGGTGCACGCTGCCATGGCCGGAAAGACCGCTATGATGGTCAGCAGGTGGAATGACCGCTATGTGCATGTCCCGATTGCTTCGGTCATCAGACAGAGCAAAAGGGTAAATCTGGACAGCCGTTTCTGGCTGAGCGTTCTGGAAAGCACCGGCCAGAGTTCCCTGAAAAACACCTAGATACTTGCTACAGGAGATGATAATGAGGAGAAATAGAAACCTGCCCTTTTTTATGTTAACAGCCGCTCTCTTGTTGACCGTCCTTGGCTGCAGCTCTCCGGAAGAGAGAAAGGCGGAGCATTTCAAAAAGGGCACGGAATATTTCCAGCAGGAAAAATATAAAGAGGCGGTAATCGAATTCAAGAATGTGGTCCAGGTGGATCCCAAATATTCTCCGGCCCATTATAAGATGGCTCTGGCATACATGGAACTGGGAGATCTGAAGGGGGCCTTCACCGCATTTCAAAGGACCGTGGATACGGATCCTGAAAACATGGATGCACGCCTGAATCTGGCCCAGATGCTGATGATGGGCAAAAAAAACAGTGATGCAGAGAAACATGTGGATGCGATATTGTCCAGGGAGCCTTCAAACGTGGACGCATTGCTGCTCAAGGGGACCTTGCTGGCAGCTGATAATAAGCTGGACGAAGCCGTGGCGGAGCTGAAAAAGGCTGAAAAGATAGCCCCGGAAAACAGCCGGGTGTTTATGGCCCTTTCCGGCGTATATACCAGGGCCAAAAAACTTGACATGGCAGAAGCTATGTTAATGAAAGCCGTTGCTGTCAGCAAGAATGACAAGGAGGTAACCCAGGCTAGGATTGCGTTGGCGTCTTTTTACCAGTCTACAGGGCAGTCTGACATGGCTGTACAGCAGGCACAGATCATAGTCAGGGAAAACCCCGACACACCTGAAGCCCCGATGCTGCTGGCTCAGTTCTATATGGGGAACGGCAGGGTGGACGAAGCGGAAAAAACCTTGAAAAGGGCTTTGGAGAGGTTCCCTGAGGAGGGCCCGCTTCTGGTTGCCATGGCTGAGATCAAGGCTAGAAAAGGCAACCTGAAGGATGCTGCAGGACATCTTGAGAAGGCCATGAAGCTCTCTCCGGGTAATCTGGAGATTATTGCCAGGCTTGCGGCAGTACAATATGATCTGGGCAACAGAGACAGGGCAGAGGTTCTCAGCAGCCAGGTGCTGGAAAAGGATCGAAATCAGCAGACTGCACTCCTTGTAAAGGTCAAGCTGTCCATCAATGACAAGGAATTTAGAACTGCAGCCGAGGCACTGGACAGACTCACAAACCAGCAGTCTGAAAATCCTGAGGTGCTGTATTACAGGGCCCTTGCCCGTCTCGGTCTGGGAGAGGCGGTCAAGGCGGAAGAAGACCTGCGAAAAGTCGTATCCCTGCGCCCGGAATTTCTCAAGGCACGACTGCTGCTTGCAGATCTGGCCATCAAGCAAGGCAAACCCAAATCGGCGCGAGAACAGGCCGAATTCATACTGGCCCGGACACCGGATGATGTAAGAGCTCTGGCCGTACGCGCCCGTGCCGCCTTCATGGAAAAGGACTATGTCACATCAGAAAAGAATCTTGACAGGGTCCTCGAACTGTCACCATCTGATACAGCTTCCAGGTTCCTTATGGGAAGGATCTATCTTGCCAAGAAAGATACAGACAGGGCAACAGAGGTTTTCAGGTCTCTGCTGGAACTGGATCCTCCATTCATGCCGGCTTTTTCCATGCTGGTGGCGGTCTACATGCGTGACAAGAAGCCTGACAAGGCCCTTGAAGTCTGCCGCGAAATGGAAGCCAGACAGCCGGATAATCCGTATATATATACGACCAAGGGGGCAGTCCTGCTGAAAACCAGACGGCTTGATGAGGCCGAAAATGCGTTTAAAAAGGCCATGGAGCTGAATCCGGATATGCCTGGGCCATATATGGCACTGGCTAGGATCTACCAGGCTGGAGGCAGGGCGGACAAGGCCATCGAACAGTACAGGAAACTGCTGCGGAAGGACCCTAAAAACATAGCTGCCCACATGGCCATCGGGAGTATTGAAGAACAGCGCGGTAATTTTGCCATGGCGGAAGAATCCTATCGTACTGTCCTTGGTATAAAGGAAGATTTTGTTCCTGCCATGAACAACCTTGCATGGCTGCTTGCAGAACATGAAGGCGATCTTGATCAGGCATATATGTATGCCCAGAAGGCAAGAGCCGGTGCTCCTGATCAGCCGGCTGTTCTTGACACCTATGGATGGATACTCACCAAGAAGGGGAGTTATGACAGGGCCGTATCCAATTTCAGGCAGGCTCTGAAAAAATGGCCGGATCATCCTGGCATCAACTACCATATGGCAGTGGCGCTGAACGGCCTCGGCAAGAAAAAAGAGGCAATGGAGATCCTTGAGAAGGCCCTCCAGACCGGCGGCGATTTTCCGAGCAGAGAGGATGCAGAAAAGCTGTTGAATGAACTTTCGTGATTGATTATCGTAGTTTCACCATATCAGAACTGGAATGCTGGGCCAGGCAAAAGAACCTGCCTCTTTTCAGAGGCAGGCAGCTGTTCAAGTGGCTCTGGGCTCCGGGGTTTTCGGATTTTTTCTCTGCAACCGATCTGCCTGTAGATCTCCGTAAGGAAATCGACCGGGAAGGGGTGCTGACTGCCTTGAGGCTCGAGGCAGAAGAGACCTCAGCAGACGGTACAAAGAAGTTTGCATGGCGGCTTCCGGACGATCTGATCGTAGAAAGTGTCCTTATCCCGGACAGAAACAGGAATACACTCTGCATTTCCAGCCAGGTAGGCTGCGCCATGGGGTGCAGATTCTGCCATACTGCCAGGATGGGTTTTTTCAGAGATCTACTGCCTTCGGAGATAGCAGGACAGGTCCTTGCGGCAGTTGATCATCTGGGCGGGATAAAGGAAAAGGTGCGAAATCTCGTATATATGGGTATGGGAGA
>DTYO01000332.1 GCA_012961845.1 Thermodesulfobacteriaceae bacterium | reverse complement strand
GCTGAAGACCTCCAGGGCTCACACATATCGTTCAGAGTTCTAGCCTGCAGGATCAAAAAAAAAGAAGCATTGTCCTCCGCCTGAGCGGCATCGAAAACAGGCTTCAGGCTGATGCCCTGGCGGGTATTGAGCTATATTATCCCAAGGCCGATCTCCCTCCACTTGCTGAAGGAGAATATTACTGGCATCAGCTTGAGGGCATCGAAGTAGCGGATTCAGACGGGAATATCCTTGGAACACTTTTAAATATAATCGAGGCAGGCTATCATGACGTTTACGTGGTGAAAGGTGATCCAGGTGAAATCCTGATACCCGCCACAAAAAAAATGGTAAAAAAAATCGACGTCGACCGGGGATTGATGATCGTTGATCTTCCCCCCGGCCTGATTGAGGCCAATGCTTTTTGATATCGTAACGATCTTTCCGGACTTCTTTGATTCCCCCCTGAAAATGGGGATGATAAGAAAGGCCATTGAAAAAGAAGTGCTGAAGGTCAAGACCACCGATCTCAGAAACTTTACCTCTGACCGGCACAGGACTACGGACGACAGGCCATACGGCGGAGGAGAAGGCATGATAATGACTCCGCCGCCGCTGTCCAGGGCAATTACCACCCTCCAGTCTGTCCCGCCGGAAGCAAAAGTCGTTTTCTTTACCCCCAGGGGCAGGGTTCTCAATCAGGAACTCGCCCTGGAGCTGAGTTGTCAGAAAAGGATCATTCTCATATGCGGCCGTTACGAAGGCATCGACGAAAGAATACAGGAAAGATTCTGTGACTTGGAGATTTCCATAGGTGACTATGTACTTTCCGGCGGTGAAACAGCCGCCTTGGTGTTAATAGAGGTCATAACCAGGCTCCTGCCCGGGGTACTGGGGAGTCCGTGTTCGGCCGAACGGGACTCATTCAGTGACGGGCTCCTAGAATACCCGCAATATACCCGGCCCAGAATCTTCATGGATATGGAAGTGCCGCAGGTCCTCGTCTCCGGTGACCATGCACTCATCGCAGCATGGAGAAGGCGGCGGTCTCTTGAAACAACTTTTGAACGGCGACCTGATCTCCTGGGGAAGGCCAGCTTGGACGACAGCGATAAAGAATATCTCAGGAGCCTTGGATGGGAAGGAGACTGATCTACATTGCCCTTGTCCACTACCCTGTCCTGAACCGCAGCGGGGAAAAAATAGCTTCGGCAATAACTAATCTGGACATTCATGATATCGCAAGGCTGGCACGGACCTATGAACTGGGCGCCTATTACCTGGTAACGCCTGTACAGGAGCAGCAGAACCTGGCCCATTCCCTCTTGAGACACTGGACCCGCGGTGCGGGTGCCGACCTCAACCCTGACAGGAAGGATGCCCTTGAGCTTGTCAGAACTGCCACGGACATGGACCAGGTTATGCGGGATGTTCGCATTGATTCAGGCAGACTCCCGCGGGTCTACGCCACTACAGCCAGGTGTTTTCATGGCCAGATTTCGTGGTCTGCCCTGAGAGCTGAGCTTGAAAACTCCATTTTGGACAGTTTTCTGCTGCTGTTCGGCACGGCCTCCGGGCTGGACAGATCAGTTCTTGAAAATGCCCACGGCACACTTGCCCCCATTCAAGAGGGCGGAGGGTACAATCATCTGTCTGTACGGAGTGCTGTGGCCATCGCCCTCGACAGGCTGCTGGGCAGAGACGGATAGAAGATTTGTGTTTGACAATCACCCATCTGATATATTAGAAAATAGCTTTTCCCATCTCAACATAGAATGGGTTCCAAGGGTTGTATCCATGACCTGAAATGTTTTTGGAGGACATATTCAATGGACATATTGAGAAGACTCGCCATGGAACAGATGCGCATAGACCTACCTCGTTTCAGACCCGGCGATACCGTGCGTGTTCATGTAAAGATCAGGGAGACGGAAGAAAAGGAAAGAATACAAGTCTTTGAGGGAGTTGTAATCAGCCGTAAAGGAAGCGGACTGTCAGAGACTTTCACTGTCAGGAAAATATCGTATGGAGTAGGAGTAGAGCGAATCTTTCCGGTCCATTCGCCCCGTATAGAAAAAGTCGAACTTACCCAGGAAGGCAGACACAATCGGTCAAAACTGTATTATCTGCGCGGTCTGAGAGGAAAGGCCATGCGCCAGAAGATCCGCAGCCGTTCCTGAAATCCGGTCAGACGGCATCTTGGTAGACATGTTCCCTGTGAATGCAGTCTTCGGTGGCATCCGTACAGGAATAAATACAGACGCCATGTAGATCATCCCCATGACCTCTACCGATCCCTTCAGCGGCGACCTCCATCCCTCATATAAGGACAGAGTCTTCCATGAAAGGCGATGGTGGGACACGGGAATTGAGCTGGTTGCCGGCCTGGATGAGGTCGGCAGAGGATGTCTCGCCGGACCAGTTGTGGCCGCCGCAGTGATTCTGCCCCGCGGTGCAGGATTTGAGGAGGCCAGAGACTCCAAGACCCTCTCGCCCCGACGCCGCCTGGCACTTGACAGGATCATCAGGGCTCAGGCACTGGCCGTTTCCATTGCCTGGAGCGGGCCTGAAGAAATCGACAGGATGAACATCCTGAACGCCAGTCTCAAGGCAATGGCCATGGCCGTGGACAATCTTCCAGTCCGTCCGGGAACCCTGCTGATAGACGGCAATCAGCAGATCCCCCATCCACTTCCCCAGGAAACTCTGATCAAGGGAGACTTGAGGTCTGTTTCCATATCGTGTGCCTCCATTGTAGCCAAGGTATACAGGGATCAGCTCATGGAACGCATGCATGAGCTGTATCCTCATTATAAATTCCACAGAAATAAGGGTTATGGTACCACGGAACACCGCAGGGCGCTCAAGCGGCACGGTTTCTGTCCTATCCATAGAAAGACGTTCAGAGGCGTCAGAGAATTGGTCGGCTGATTTTCTTGTCCTGACGGCAAACGACCTGCCTGGAATATTTAACATATTTTTCTGTCCGCAGATGAAGGCGGCGGGAACGGGGATTTGTCTGTACTTTTCGGTTTTTCATTAGACATTCAATATTGAAAGTGGTTCCTAACCAAACTCAGCAATTTTTACAGGTGCGTGGGTCAAGCATGCATTGAGCAGTCTCAAAGGTAGC
>DTYO01000331.1 GCA_012961845.1 Thermodesulfobacteriaceae bacterium | reverse complement strand
GCAGACCGAACAGACCATCAGCCAGGTCAGACAGGATGCCGAAAGACGCATAAAGGAGCTCAAGGAACGGCACACCGCAGAGGTGGAACGGCTCAACGACCGGATCTCCGAGCACATCAGGGAAAGGGAAGAACTCTACGACACCATTGCCCAGCACGAAGCCAGGCACACATCCCTGGAAAACGAAATGCGTACGTCCAGACTCAACAACATGTTCTCTGTCTCAAAGTCAGGTGAAAAGCTGATCCGGGTGGTCCGCAGCGTACAGGAACTGGCAAGCGAACTGGATGAGACATCCCGTACCGTCACCGATGGAGAATATTCCTTTTTCGACCAGATCAAGGACCAGCGGGACCGGGACGTGGTTCTGAGTCTGGCAGGCGGCCCCCATACCGTGGAATCGGCAGAATCACCTGATGTGGCTGAAGCGGCCGAAACCGGAGAAGAAGACACTCATGCGGAGGATGAGCCGGGGAAAGAATAACGGACACCTCAACAAAATGTTCTTTTGCCCTGCAACTGCGTTACACTCAAAAATAATCCTCGGGATATCACTGCAATGTCTCAGGTTATTGTCTTGTGCTCCTGTTCCGGAACAAAATTCCTGATTTTTGGAGGCAGCCCGATGTTTGAACCCGGATTATTCTGTTAATCCTTCCCGCAGATTCTGCTGTACATCTTTTCACAATACCTTAATATTCCCCATTCCCCATATATGGAATGTTGTCAACTAATAGAATTGCGATTGAACCATGGTACAGTAATATTGTTATAAATACTATGTTTCCGGAGACCATTCCCTTCAAATGAATGCCAGAGGATCCACCCTCATCCCATGCCTGGCAACCATGCTTCTGGCCCTTTTCCCTATCTGTACGCCGCCATGTGCTGCAAGTGATCTCCTGTCCCTGTACATAGCGGCAGAAAAAGCCAATCCTACCCTTTCAGCCGCAAGGCCCGGCCGGAATCTGCCAGGGCCCTCAGGCCTCTGGCCAGATCCGGTTTTCTGCCCTCCTTCGTGGGGCAGGCAGGAATAGCCTGGTACAACAAGAGAGTAAGCGGAATGAAGCCCGAGGACATAGACGGATCCTACTGGGGCGACAGCTACAGTGTGAGCCTTGTCCAGCCGGTCTTCAATCCGCAGGCATGGTGGAGCTGGACATGGCAGACAAGGAGATCCTGGCAGCAGAAGCGGACGCGGCGGCTGTGGAGCAGGACCTCATCCACCGTGTTTCGAGTGCCTATTTCACCGTGCTTCTGAGGGAATCTGATCGGGACGTGGCCAACAAAAGACTGGAGCTCTTTTCTGCCACCCTTCAGAAGGCCCGCCTTGCTCTGGAGGCAGGGACCGGGGACATCATATCGGTCCGGGAGGCCCGGGCTGCAATGGACAGGGCCAGCTCCCAGCTTATCAATGTGGAAACCGGGCTTGCAATCGCCAGAGAAGAGCTGATGATACTGGTCCGCAGGGATTTTTCCAGCCTCTCCGACCTGCAGCACCTGACTCCCAGAGGTCCTGAACCCGACAGGGTGGACGACTGGATCCAGGCGGCCCTGATAAACCAGCCGTTGCTGGCGCAGGCAAGAAACAGGCATGAGTCCTCCATGAGGACGCGTGGACTATGAAAAAAGGGCCAGGTGGCCCCGGCTCGTTCTCAAGGCCGACGCCTCTTATACAGACGGGAATTTTCTGCCTGAAGAGTCTGTCCCGCAAAGATTCGCAAAGATTACTTGAAGAGGTAGGGAGTTTTATGTTATTTTTCTAAGAAATTTAGTTGG
>DTYO01000330.1 GCA_012961845.1 Thermodesulfobacteriaceae bacterium | reverse complement strand
CTCCCTGCGGCCTCCGTATGCCTTTTCAACCGCCGCATCCAGCACACATCTGGTTGCATTCCAGATATCCGGTCCTATTCCGTCGCCCTCGATAAAAGGAACAACAGGACAATCCGGGACTGAAACGGACCCGTCCTTTTTTATCGTGATTTTCTCTGGAGAATTACCCACAGCATCGCCTCCTTGATTCTAAACACCCATAAATCTTCATAGGCTAAACTATAAATTGTACCCAGTCAATGCGGAAATGGCACTCTGGACAGGTCTGGACCACGAGCAAGGCACAAGATAACCTGTACTGCCGAGTGCATGTTTCAGGTTTTAATGGTATGATAGCCCAGGTTTTCACAAAGGAGTCTTCTGATGACAAAAATAACAGCATTTATGGGATCTCCACGGCTTGGAGGAAATTCAGCGATTCTTCTCGACGCACTGCTTTCGGGAGCAGAAGAAAACGGGGCCTCTGTCACAAGGATCAATCTTGCTGCCATAAATATCACACACTGTATCGAGTGTGGTGAATGTGATACAACCGGCAAATGCGTGCTCCAGGACGACATGACGGAAATCTATGATCAGCTTGCGGAATCGGATTGTGTGGTGGTGGCCTCCCCCATTTTTTTCTACAATATCACTTCCCGTACCCAAGCACTTGTGGAAAGATCCCAGGCCTGCTGGACCGGAAAGTATTTCCTGAAGAGAGGTCCACTGGGAGGAAAGAGGCGCAGAGGTATTTTCCTGTCTCTGGGAGCTACCAGGGGGAAAATGCTATTCGACGGAGTGCTTCGGGTCATCAGATATTTTTTCGATGCAGTAGATGCGGATTTTGAAGGCGCTCTGCTCTACAGGGGAATCGAGAGCAAGGGAGCAATAAAAGAGCATCCTACCGCCCTTGATGAAGCCAGGACTGTCGGAAGGCTGCTTGCAGAAAATGGGGATCTGGGATCTGTGAACTTTCTCCATAGAATCAAATAACAGGGAGCCGCTGTTTCGCAGTTGACAAGAGCACCAGACGGTATTTCATTTGACGTCGATGATGTCGCCCACTGATTTCACTGAACTGATTGAAAATTCTCTCGAAGAGGCCGTAAGGGCATACAGAGGCAGCATAGAGTCTTGTGCCGGACAAATCTTGGATCTCTCCATTTGGATCGCCCGGGCTTTCAGGTCGGGGGGCAAGCTCCTTCTGTTCGGCAACGGTGGAAGCGCTGCAGATGCCCAACATATGGCTGCTGAATTCGTAAACAGATTTCGCTTGGATAGGACACCTCTTCCCGCCATCGCCCTTACAACAGATTCGTCCATTATTACGGCAATTTCCAATGACTATTCTTTTGACCAGATTTTTGCAAAACAGGTCGAGGCCCTTGCGGTCCCGGATGACGTTGTCATGGGGATAAGCACCAGCGGCAGCTCACCCAATGTTCTTACCGGACTTGCCGCCGCTCGGAAAGCCGGTGCAAAAACCGTTGCGTTGACAGGCAGCTCCGGCGGCGGGATATCGATTGATGCAGATATGGTGATCTGCGCGGCCACGGCAGACACACCGAGGATTCAGGAAACACACATCTTCCTGGAACACCTGCTGTGCGATCTTGTGGAGAAAAGGCTTTCTGGAGCTGGAAAATGAGCTATCCTGACCCGATCGACCTTTCAGGTTTCAAAACATATTCCCTGTTCGACCGAGACAGCAAGGTCACTGTTTCAGATTTTGCCAAACCGGTGTCTGCAGGCATGAGTCTGAAAGATTTTTTCAGCCTTCTTCCCAACCAGCTCGCAGCCAAGGATCTCCGGGAGATTGCCAGGGCGGTGTCGGAAACGGTAAGAAACCGCTGCACCGTACTCCTTGCCATTGGAGCACACATAATCAAGGTGGGGCTCAATCCAATACTGATCAATCTGATGGAACGGGGAATAATTACTGGCATTGCTGTGAATGGTGCCTGCATAATCCATGACGCGGAGATTGCCATGGCAGGCAAGACGTCTGAAGATGTTGCATCCGTTTTAGGTCAGGGGCGGTTCGGTGCGGCCAGGGAAACCGGAGACTTTCTGAACAATGCCATCTCCAAGGCGGCTGCCGGTGAAAAAGGTCTTGGCGAAACAGTGGGCAAGGCCCTGCTGGAAGCCGATTTTCCCTACAACACCCAAAGTCTCCTTGCCAGTGCAGCCAGGATGGACATTCCCATAACCGTCCATGTTGCAGTCGGAACCGATATCATACACATCCATCCCGGTATGGACGGAGCAGCACTGGGCAAGGCATCTCATCACGACTTCAGGCTGTTCTGCAGTCTGGTTGCCGGACTTAATCATGGCACTCTACTTCACATGGGATCTGCTGTCCTGCTGCCGGAAGTGTTTCTCAAAGCGCTTACCCTGGTGAGGAATCTTGGTTATCCAGTCAAGAAATTCACCACGGCGAATTTTGATTTTATACGACACTACAGGCCCTTGACCAACGTGGTACACAGGCCTACTTTAGAAGGCGGGCGGGGATACAACATCACCGGCCATCACGAAATAATGATTCCGCTGCTTGCTGCATACATACTGGAAGAAATACAGAACCAGTGTTAGGTCCCTGACATGTTCATGTCCAGCATGTTTCGGCGCATCCCGCATCTCGGGCATGTGTCTACAGCTTCGAGCGGCCAGTCATTACACATGGAGGAATATTAAAATGCCGATATTTGAATTCGTCTGCTCTCAGTGCGGAAATGAATTTGAAAAACTGGTTCTGGGGTCCAATCGAAAGGTACTGTGTCCTGAATGCAGTTCGACCGACGTCGAAAAAAAGATGTCTGTCTGTGCATTTAAAACCGGCTCCAATTTTGTGGGCACAGGCAAAAAGGCCGCTAATTCGTGCAGCGGATGCACAAGCACCAAGTGCAGTTCCTGCGGAAGCTGATTGATCTGAACGGACCATGGAACACAAACCTGAAAAAACCGTCAAATTGAAGCTGGGTACTCGGAAGAGCGCCTTGGCCATGGTGCAGAGCAACTGGGTCAAGACCGAAATAGAACGCCATCACCCCGAAGTCCAAGTGGAACTGTTTAAAATAACTACAAAAGGTGACCGAATGCTGGATGTTCCGCTGGCCAAGGTGGGAGGCAAGGGACTGTTTGTAAAAGAAATAGAAGACGCCATGCTCGGACGTCATGTGGACCTGGCTGTTCACAGTCTCAAAGATGTTCCCACTGAGATCCCTTCGGGACTGGAGGTCAGTGTGTTTCCAAGGAGGGAAGACTGCAGGGATGCCCTCATATCCAGAGAAAAAATCGTATTTGAAGATCTTCCTGCAGGCATCAGGGTAGGCACGAGCAGCCTGAGGCGTTTGGCACAGCTCAAGGCTTCAAGACCAGATCTTGAGGTTGTTCCGGTCAGGGGAAACGTAGACACCAGGCTCAGAAAACTGGACGAGGGCCAGTTCGAAGCCATGATACTGGCCACAGCAGGCCTTCGCAGACTAGGACTCCAGGAAAAGATTACTCAGATTCTTGAAACCGATACCATGCTTCCCGCCATAGGGCAGGGAGCCCTGGGGATAGAATTTAGGTCCGATGACTCAGAAGTCAGGGAAATCCTTTCCTCAATTCACCATGAACATACCGCAGTATGTGTGAGAGTGGAAAGGGCATTTCTAGCGAAACTGGAAGGCGGATGCCAGGTGCCGATCGGGGCCCATGCCAGGCTGGAAGACAATGAGCTGTCACTTGACGGACTGGTCGGCAGCGAAGACGGAAAGACCATAATAAGGATGCAGGAACGTGGTCCTGCTACTGACCCTGAAGGACTTGGGATTTCCCTTGGAGAAAAAATTCTGGCAGCAGGAGGCAGCGAGATTCTAACCGAAGTCTATAGAAAATAATAATAAGAACGTATCTGCTAACCGGATGCCGCATCTGAATCTTTACCGGGCAACAGAACCACAGGACAGAAACCACGTTTCCACGGCAGTTGCCTTGTATATACGGTATACTGCAGGCAGGTACAGAACAAGAGGTTACATTGAAACTCAACAGACAATCCCGTGATCAGTTGCAACACGACTGCGGCTCAAACGACAACCGGACGGGAGTCGGCTGCGTCTATCTGGTGGGAGCTGGACCGGGTGATCCTGAGCTCCTGACTCTCAAGGGGAGAAAACTGCTGGAAACAGCTAATGTCGTGGTCTTTGATCGTCTTGCAAGCCCAAGGCTCCTTTACCACGTATCTCCGGAAGCAGAACGAATATACGTTGGCAAGAGGACCGGAAGGCATACTGTCGACCAGAAAGACATAAACAGGATAATAGTTGAAAGGGCTCTCGCCGGCAAAAGCGTGGTACGACTCAAGGGAGGAGATCCGTTTATCTTCGGGCGTGGCGGCGAAGAGGCCCAGATACTCGTGGAAAACTGTATCCCGTTTGAGGTAGTCCCCGGGGTCACATCCGGTGTAGCTGTTCCCGCCTATGCAGGGATCCCGCTGACCCATCGTGAATATACAGCCTCGGTAGCATTGATAACAGGCCACCGGCGGTTTGAGGTGAAAGACGTGGATGTGGACTGGGAGGGGTTGGCCAAGGGTGTAGGCACCCTCGTTTTTTTCATGGGAATGTCCAGCCTACCTCGTATCACCGGACACCTCATAAGATACGGCAGAAAACCTGACACGCCGGTAGCGGTAATCCAGTGGGGCACAACTCACCGTCAGAAAACGATCACAGGAAATCTGGATAACATTGCCCGAAAGGTCAGAGATGCCGGGCTGGCTCCACCGGCGATGATAATTGTAGGCAATGTGGTGAAATTGCGGAAACAGATCAAATGGTTTGAAAACAGGCCGCTTTGGGGCAAACGAATCTTGGTGACCCGTACCAGGGAACAGGCCAGCGACCTGGTCAGGCTGCTGGAACAGAAAGGGGCATTCTGCATCGAATGCCCAACAATCGAGATATGTCCACCAGAGGACTCCTCTGATCTCGACCGTGCCATTGATACGATTTCAGATTTCAGCTGGATAATATTCAGCAGTACAAATGCAGTTCGTTTCTTCTTCCAGCACTTTTTTTCTCAAGGGCGGGACATCAGGTCTCTTGGAAGGATAAATATCGCTTCAGTAGGAACTGCCACCTCGGAAGCACTAAAGAAATTCCACCTGAAACCGGATCTAATGCCATCTGAGTTCAGGGCCGAAGGACTCATCGAAGAATTCAGCAGAATGGAAATAGAAGGGGAAAAAATACTCGTTCCCAGGGCGGGAAAAGCAAGGGAGATCCTTCCCGACAAATTGAAGGAAATGGGGGCTGATGTGACCATAGTTACAGCATACCAGACCCGAACTCCGGAACTGCAGGAAGGGATCTTGGACATCATGGAAGAGGAACCCATAGACGTAATCACATTCACCAGTTCGTCCACAGTAAGAAATTTTTTCAAGGTCCTTCCTGAAAAAATCCGGAAACATGCAGTAAGAAGTGCCGAGATTGCCTGCATCGGTCCCATCACAGCAGATACGGCTGAAGCTCACGACCTGCATGTGAGCATTCAACCGGAGATATCCACCATCCCCTCTCTGGTTTCCGCCATAGAAAAACACCTGGCTTCTTGACCGCACAGTTGTTTAAGCCTACCTTGGACAATAGAACCAGCGAAAACAATACTACTTTATTTGAGCATAACCTGCCAGCATCATGAAGATAGAATGTCCTATCACTCCAATCGAATTTACTACGGTTCTTGCAAGAATCCGCAAGAAACAGAAAGATTACGAGAGATACAATTTCAGTGTCCTGCAAGACAGGACACTTAGGGCCTTTTTCGATCTTGCACAGGAGTTCGAGACCCTGGAGAATTTCTACAGGATTACTGTCTTCGTACCCAAGGAATTCATGAAATTTGACTGCTGCCTGTACCTGACGGGTCAGGAAGATGAAAAGCTGATGATGGTCTGTGATTCGATGAACGGCCTGACCATCTGCGGCATGTCGCCGCCGGAGAACATCTACATAAATGAAACCCCTTATGATACAGGCGATTCGTTCGTAGCCCCTATACGCAGCAACAGAAGACTTTTTGCTAGGAAGCCCCTGGCCTATGCCAGCGAGATCATCGGCATGTTCGAGGTGTTTCCCCTGTCTCATTTTGGCGAAAACGACAGACTATTTTTTGAAAAATATGCCAACCGGATAGGCTACAACCTGCACTACAAACTGATTGCAGCACAAAACGAAAGGCATATCAAGTTCATCAATACTCTAGTGGCCGACATAGAACACAACGTCATAGTACCCAACATGCGGTACAAACTCTTCCTGAGGAATCTGAAAAAGAGGATAGGCACCCTGGAAGAAATAAGAAAATACTTCAATACAAAGATAAGGTCACAGGAAATTCCGGTATCAGACGACAAAGACAGCCTGCAAAAGATCGAAACCCGCCTGGGGAACCTGATACATGAGCTGGCAGCACAGTATGAAGACGTTACCAAACATTATGAAAATACCAGCCTGTTTCTTGAAAGCCTTCTCAGGCGCGACCATTTTGAAAAGGGTGAGTTCGTGCTCCGTCGGAAGATATGCAGCTTCAGGAAAGAGGTCATCGATCCACAGCTCGAGCGTTACCAGAAAAGACTGGAGGACAAGGGCATACGCATCGACTACATGAACGGCGGGATACCAAGCGACGAAGATATACCGCTGGCCGTAGACGTGGGACTTCTTTCCCAGGTATACGCCAACCTGTTCTCCAACGCTGAAAAATACTGTCAAGAGATGTTGAATGAATACGGAAAGCCTGTCAAATTCATGTCGTACGGCAGGGAAATCATCCAGGATTATTTCGGGCCCGGAAAACACGGGATCAAGTTCAATGTCTTCACTACAGGACCGCACCTCCCAGAGGAGGAATACACCCATATCTTCGACGAAGGTTACCGTGGAAAGGGGGTCGGCCATCAGCCTGGCACGGGCCACGGACTCCACTTCATAAAAAAGATTATTGAGGTTCACGGCGGAGACGTAGGATATGAGCCTACCTTTCTGGGAAACAACTTTTTCTTTATCCTGCCAATTCAGACCAGCATTGCAGAATCTCTGGCTGAACCTCCGCAGGATGAAAACGACAACAATTGATCCTGTCCATGGTCCCGCCACACAGTGTCACAGATCCAGCCGAGTTCTCTGTAAATTTCCGGAAAGACCTGAATCCTGAGCAGCTGTCTGCCGTCAATATTTTGGACGGACCAGTACTGGTAATCGCCGGTGCAGGTAGCGGCAAGACCCGTACTCTGGTTTACAGGGTCGCCCGCCTTATTCAGCAGGGAATAGACGCGGAAAGCATTCTTCTGCTAACATTTACCAGGAAATCTGCTGCCGCCATGCTCAACAGGGCCTCAGAGCTGGTCGGTATTGCCTGTCAAAGAGTGGCAGGGGGTACATTTCACGGTTTTGCCCATGGTATGCTGAGGCGTTTTTCCGATGCAGCAGGCTTTCCTCACGGCTTTACTATACTTGACAGGACCGACACCCAGGATCTGCTCCATCTGCTGGCCAGGGAACTGGAACTCTCCGGACCTGGAAAGACATTCCCCAAGCGCACCACCCTTGCCTCCCTCACAAGCAAGGTTGCAAACTCGGGCGGATCGGTGCTCACTGTGCTGGAAAAGAACTATCCTCATCTCATCAGAGAATTATCCGGCCTGGAACAGCTCTTCGAAGCATATGCTTTGTACAAAACGCGGAATGCTCTCCTGGATTATGACGACCTGCTGCTCAAATGGAGGGACCTTCTGGCACAGCAACCCAGGATCAGGGATATCGTCAGTACACAGTACCGGTATATCATGGTAGATGAATACCAGGACACCAATACCATCCAGGCCGAGATCCTCCGGCTGATGGCCGTCAGTCACGATAACGTCATGGTAGTCGGAGACGATGCGCAATCCATATATTCCTTCAGAGGAGCAAACTTCAAGAACATTCTCGATTTTCCAAAATTGTTCCCCGGAGCGACTGTAATCAATCTGGTAAGGAATTACCGCAGTACACAGCCAAATCTGGACTGCACCAACGCTATTATAGCCAATGCCAGGGAGAAATTTGCAAAACGGTTGATAGCCCAGAGAACTGGAGGTAAAGAGCCTTACCTCTATGTTGCTAGGGATGAGAGGGATCAGGCGGTATTTGTGGCGGACAGAATAGAGGATCTATTGAGCAAGGGTATACGTCCCCACGAGATCGCTGTACTTTTCAGGGCTGCCTTTCACTCGTTTCACCTGGAAGGTGAGCTGAATACCCGAAGATTGCCATTCATCAAGCGCGGAGGACTACGCCTGATAGAAGGTGCCCACATCAAGGACCTGCTTTCCCTACTAAGGTTGGTAATCAACCCGCTTGACCGCCTCAGCTGCAACAGGATACTCATTTTGATGGACCGCCTCGGCCCCAAGACTGCAGAAAAGATCTTTGCCGAGATGGCGGCCCGGGAAGATCCTCTCGGGTGCCTTGCAGAATACAAGACAAGAGCGGTGTGGGGACAAAGCGTGAGAGAACTTGGATGCGTGCTGAAAGAGCTCCATTCCGGGACCTCGGACCTTCAGCAGATACTCGAGCAGCTGCGAAAATGGTACCAACCCCATATGGAAAAGAGCTATCCCGATGACTACCCGAAGCGAAATCAGGGCCTGGATCATCTGATGGATATCTCGAACAGATATGGAGATGCCGTTTCCATGCTGGCCGACCTAGCCATTGATCCTCCAGAACCCGATGATCCTGAAGAAACACCTGTCATTCTCTCCACTATCCATTCGGCCAAAGGACTGGAATGGAAATCTGTATTCATGATCTCACTTGCAGACGGACGTTTTCCGTCTTCTGCTGCAAGGCAGGACGAGGAACTTGAGGAGGAACGGAGACTCTTTTACGTGGCTTCAACCAGGGCGATAGATGAACTCTATTTCTGCTATCCGGCCTTCACAGGAGCCCCTGGTTCCGGAATAATGCCGGCACGCCCCTCCCCTTTTCTGGCTGAGATACCTGATCATCTCATGAAACCATGGCCTGAAAGGAAGGCATCTCAATCTCCCGTTACCGTTACATGCAGACAGGACCCTCGGCTACATGAACGTCACGCTATGGATGCAGCAGGGAAAACAACTCCCTCCAGCGGTTCAGGGATACCCTCACCGGGAACCAGGGTCAGGCACCCAATATTCGGCCCGGGAAAAGTTACCGCGGTGGAGGGACCCCGGAAGGTAAGAGTATATTTTGACGTGGCAGGAGAAAAGACCCTCAACCTGGAATATGCTAGGCTGAGCATACTCCGGTAACCAATCTATCTTTTATTGCAGACAATGTACACCCGGTCATTTCTTCTGACCAGACGGTTCAGTTTGACAGCCACAGATGCCCCCTTGCCGGCCTCTTCAACCCTGGAATGATTGACCTCCATGGCTTCAATCACTTCGGAGTGTATTCCGGTGGTTGGGCCCTGAATCAGCACTCTATCACCCACACGGAGCGATTTACTTTCCACTTTCACCTCCGCAACCCCTATTTTTTTGAAATAGTTGGTGACAACACCTGAATATTCCTTCTGTTTAGTGGCACTGCTCCCGTGCCTGTCTGTCCATTTGTCTATCGGCTTCCCCATGAAAAAACCAGAAGAAAATCCTCTATTATATACGGTGGAGAGCTCCCCTGTCAGCTTCTCCTTTAGATCGCCAAACTTCTTTGAAAAGTCCGGTTCGCTTCTGTGAACAAAATAATAGTCAAGTGCGTTTCTGTAAGACGATGTAACAGTACTGACATATTCCGGACTCTTGTTCCGCCCTTCTATCTTGAGACTGGAAACCCCTGACTCAATAAGTTTCTCAAGAAAGGGCATGGCACACAGATCATTCGGACTCATTATATAGGTGTTGCCCAGGAGAAAACTGCACTTTCGCTCCCTGTCCATGACAAAATATTCCCTTCTGCACGGCTGTATACATTCACCTCTGTTAGCGGAACGGCCGAACCAAAACTGTGATAGAAAACACCTGCCGCTGATGGAAACACACATAGCGCCGTGGACAAATACCTCGATTTCTATCTCCCCCGCCCTCTCACCCAGTTCTCGCGAAAGCCTCTGTCTGATGCTTACGATATCCTCAAGGGAACACTCCCTGGCCAGGACAAATCTTCTTATGCCGAGATTATGATAAAAGAACAGAATGGAATCCGTATTTGAAATCGACATCTGTGTGGATATGTGAACAGGCATGTCCCTCCGCAACGCCTGCCTTATTACGGAAAAATCCCAGCATATCACTGCATCAACTCCGGATTCTGAAGCGCAATCGAGTACTTCTGCCAACACGGATTTCTCGTATTCATATACGATCGTGTTCAGCGCTAGGTACGCCCTGACACCGAATGCTCTGCACAGAGCCGTCAACTCAGGAATATCAGACAGCATGAAGTTCCTGGCGCCGGCCCTCATATTCAGATCCTGCACACCGAAATAGACAGCATCACATCCTGCATTCAGAGCAGCACGCAGACAGGTCCAGTCCCCGGCTGGAGAGAGCAGCTCAGGTTTTCGCAGTATGTCATGTTCGGTTTTTACAGTCGTTGATTCAGCCATGGGTCTTTATCACGAATGTAATCTTTCCGAGTATGATATGCTGCATTTTATGCCGCACACCCGCATTACAGTCGTTTAATCCAGATTATTCGCTTCAAAAGCCTAACAAATGCTAATTGGCATAAATTATAGGGTACCTCTAAAAATTAGGAATTTTGTTCCAGAACAAGGAGGACAGAATAAATAACCGCAGACATGTT
>DTYO01000329.1 GCA_012961845.1 Thermodesulfobacteriaceae bacterium | reverse complement strand
GCACTCCTCCTTGTGGCTTCAAATGCAGAACACTTTTTCGTTGAATTCGCTGTACTTTTTTGGTGCTGTTTTTGACTCAATATATTTCATATACACTGCTGAAATATATGCCAATCAGCATTTTTTTGGCTTTTGAATCGAATCATCCGGGTTGAAGGCTCAGATGAGCTTCATCAGGCCATTCCAGCCTTGATGTCAAGGCAAAAAGGAGGATTGTGTCATGAACATCGGTGTTCCCAGGGAAATCAAGGAAGAAGAATATCGTGTGGCTGTCACGCCCGCTGGCACCGGGGAACTGGCCTTCCGGGGGCACAGGGTTTTCGTGGAGGCGGGCGCCGGGATGGGAAGCGGGTTTTCCGATAGGGAATACGAATCGGCAGGAGCGGTTGTAACAGACAGAGAAACCGTTTTCGAAAATTCAGAGCTGATAGTAAAGGTCAAGGAGCCGATGCCGGAAGAATTTCCGTTGTTTCACAAGGGACAGGCCCTTTTTACTTACCTGCACCTTGCTGCAAATCCGGAACTCGTCCGGTTTCTGGTTGAACATTCCATAACCGCCCTGGGTTATGAAACCCTGGAGCAGGGCGGAAGGCTCCCTCTCCTAGCCCCAATGAGTGAAGTGGCGGGCAGAATGGTCGTATTCATGGGTGCCTATTTCATGCAGAAACCCGCCGGAGGCCGCGGCATTTTTCCACCTGGGGTGGTGGGATTATGTCCTGCGCGAGTCCTCATTCTGGGAGCCGGGGTGGTGGGGTCGAATGCAGCCAGAGTGGCTGCCGGCCTGGGTCTCGATACGCTGGTTCTCAATAGGAGCATCGGACGTCTCAAGGAATTGGATGATCTTTACCGGGGCAGGATAAAGACCCGGGTGCTTACCGGTGTGTCCGTGGAAGAAGGGATTCGCTGGGCTGACATGGCCATCGGAGCTGTCCTGGTGCCTGGAGGCCGCACTCCGGTTCTGGTACGGAAAGAACTGGTGAAAAAAATGCGGAAGGGTTCGGTGGTGGTTGACGTATCTGTTGACCAGGGCGGTTGTTTTGAAACCACAAAGCCGACCACCCACAGTGCTCCGACTTATGAAGCGTGCGGGATAGTCCATTACTGTGTTGCCAATATGCCAGGTGTATATCCCAGGACTTCGACTCTTGCACTGACCAATGCCACTCTGCCGTTCATAAAGATAATGGCCGGAAAGGGAATCGACCGGGCCCTGGGAGAAGAGCCGTCCCTTAGGAGCGCTGTGAATATCCGCAGTGGCAGGATCGTTCATCCTGCTCTGCCGGGCTATGAAGAGTGAATTCAGGACCGATTCCTGAACAGTACAGAAAAGGCTGTATCGAGTCCTGATCACCAGCTGTAGCCTTTAATCTTGGCCGCATCAATAATTATGTTCTCAAATCTTGCCCCTGCCTTTAATAATGTATAGATTACCCGGATACGGCCAAAGTGTGAGGGCTGCATCGGTGACTGGCGGGGCGGATTTTCATATTTTGCTTTTCTTACTGCTGATACAAGGATTTGTTAATAATGAGTAGAGAGATAAAAGTTGGTTTGCTGGGATTTGGCACGGTTGGCAGCGGAACGGCCGAGATTCTGCTGGAGCAGTCTGAGCTCCTCAAACGCAGGAGTGGCTTGCAGATCAGGCTCGCTCGAATTTGCGACAAGGATACCGAGACCCCTAGGGGGCTGGAACTCCCGCCCGGTATCCTTACTGATGACGTCAACGTTCTTCTGGATGATCCTGAGATAGACATCTTCATAGAGTTGATGGGGGGGCTGGAGCCAGCCAGGACTTTTGTGCTTGAGGCCATGAAAAAAGGAAAGCATGTTGTTACTGCGAACAAGGCCCTTCTTGCTATGCACGGGAGAGAGATTTTTGGAGCAGCAGAAGAATACGGAGTTAGTGTAGGCTTCGAGGCCAGTGTAGGAGGTGGTATCCCTGTGATAAAGGCCGTCAAGGAAGGTCTCATCGGCAATCATCTCACTACGGTCATGGGTATCATGAATGGTACGGCCAATTATATACTGACCAGGATGACCGATGAAGGGCTAGACTATGAAGATGCCCTGCAGGAGGCTCAGCGCCTGGGTTATGCAGAGGCAGATCCGACATATGATGTAGAAGGTATCGATACAGCGCACAAACTGACCATTCTTGCAAGCCTGTCGTTCGGAGTGAAGGTGGAGCTTTCAGATGTGTTTACCGAGGGCATTACCAGGCTTTCACTGCTTGACATTGATTTTGCCAGGGACCTGGGATACAGGATCAAACTCCTTGCAATCGCCAGAAATACGAAACACGGAACCGAATTGCGCGTGCATCCTACCATGGTGCCGGAGAGTCATCTCCTGGGGCAAATAGGTGGTGCATACAACGCGTTCTATATAATCGGTGATTCCGTAGGAAAGGTGCTGCTGTACGGGCTGGGCGCAGGAAAAATGCCTACGGGCAGCGCCGTGGTGGCAGATGTGGTGGATATGGCCAGAAACATCGCCTCTTCTGCTTCAGTCCAGACCTCCTCTTTCGGCATCCCATTCAAATCACTCGGTAGCCCGGATTTGATTCCCATGGATTCCCTGGTCAGCCGCTACTATTTTCGTTTCTCAGTACTGGACAGACCCGGAGTCCTTGCCGGTATTGCCGGGATACTGGGAGATCTGGGTATCAGCATTGAATCGGTGGTCCAGGAGGGCAGAGGCAGTGAGGCCTCGGTATCCATCGTAATGCTCACACATGAGGCCGAAGAGGTGCGGGTGAGCCGGGCTTTGAAAAAAATCGATGCTCTGGATGTGGTCAGCGACAGGACCGTCGTGATCCGCATAGAAGATCTCCAGGCCCTTGAAGGATGAAGTTCGAGATTTTATGAGGATCCGTATTGTGAATGAAAGCAAAGATTCCAGGAATACAGGTGAAAAAATGGAGTTAAACGACGGGGCAGCTCCGAAAATGGAACTTCCTGCCTCCAGATACATGATTCTCATAGGGGATGGTATGGCTGATTTCCCCATTGATGAGCTGGATGGAAAGACTCCGCTGGAGGCAGCGCGGACCCCTGCTATGGACAGCATTGCCAGGATGGGAGAACTTGGGCGGATACGTACCATTCCGGAAGGTTTTCAACCGGGAAGCGATGTGGCCAATATGAGCCTGCTGGGCTACGACCCCAGTAAATATTATACTGGCAGAGGGCCGCTTGAAGCAGCTGCGCTCGGGGTGGGAATGAATCCCGAGGATGTGGCGTTCAGGTGTAATCTGGTCACCCTGAGCTTCAGGGAGGGCAGAGTTTACATGGAAGATTACAGTGCTGGTCATATTACCACGGAGGAAGCCCGTCAACTCATCGGTGATTTTGCTCCTCTGGCCAACAACAGATCATTTGAACTGGTGGCCGGTGTCAGCTATCGGCATTTGCTGCTCTGGCGGGGAGGCCCTGAAGGCATTGCCACTGTTCCTCCTCATGACTTTACAGGAATGGATGTTACCGAGGCATGGCATATCTATGAAGAAGAGCCTCTGCTCTACGAGCTCCTTACCAAGGCCATAACCTTCTTTCTCCGTCATCCTGTCAATGAGACAAGGAAGGCCGGCGGGCAGCTGCCCGCCAATTCCCTGTGGCCGTGGGGGCAGGGAAGAAGGCCCGTCATGGCGACCTTTCCCCAGCTTTACGATATCGAAGGTGCAGTGATCGCAGCAGTAGATCTGATCAAGGGGCTTGGAATATGGGCAGGTATGGAGACCATAGGTGTGCCCGGCGCAACCGGATATCTTGATACCAATTACAGTGCCAAGGCAGAAGCGGCCCTGAATGCCATCAGGGAGAAAACCATGGCGGTAGTACATGTAGAGGCCCCTGATGAAGCCAGCCACATGGGCGATGTCAAGGAAAAGATAAAGGCCATAGAGCGTTTTGACAGAGATGTAGTTGGACCTGTCATGGACGGCCTGAAGGAGATGGGCGGAGCCTACAGGATCCTTGTGGTAACAGACCATTATACACCGGTCAGCCTAAGGACCCACAGTACGGGGCCTGTGCCCTTTGCCATATACGACAGTCTGAATCCGATGGATAATCAGGAGGCCGCATTCAATGAACCGGCTGCCAGGAAGAGCGGTCTGATGCTTGAGGACGGCAGTGAACTGATGCCAAGATTCGTAGGGGTTAGCCCCAGGGAAGTAGAACTCAACCCCAAGAAGAAGTTTGGGGTTCCGCCTCGAACAGGGGCTCCGACTAAGAACAAGAAGTGATGTGAAAATCAGATATTCAGGGCCTGTAGAGCTCCATGAGCCAGTTCACCGGTGTCAATACCGGGTCATATACGCAGATACCGATACGGGCGGAGTGGTCTATTATGGCAATTATCTGAGGCTGTTTGAGATAGGCCGTACGGAGTTCATGAGGTCCCGGCTGAGGGTGTCATATCGGGAACTGGAGGCCCAGGGGATAATCCTGCCGGTTGTGGAGTCCTATGTCCGGTACAAGGCCCCTGCCCGTTATGATGACCTGCTCGAAATTTGCTCCTCCTTGGGAGGTTATTCCCGGATCTCCATCCGGTTCCACCACGAAATAAAATGCTGCCGGTCCGGACGTCTGCTGGTGAGAGGATTCACGATTCATGCGGCTACTGACAGAAGCGGGAGTCTGACGCGGCTGCCTGGCGGCCTGTATTCTGGAATCGGCCGTCTTGCGGAATCAGGCTGAGACGGCCCCCTGTCCCGGCTTTTTCTTCGATTTAAAGTATTTAATTTTTCAGTTACATGGGACATGCAAAGTTGTTATAATCGTTCCAAAGGAGGTCGTGACCATGTCCAGGGAACGCCGCCCGCTTACCGGGAAAGAAGTACAGGAATTCAAACAGAAACTGCTCGAGCAGAAAGAGAGACTCTGGCAGGAGATCAGGGAGACACTGCTTGGCAAAATCGGGCGAGATTATCAGGATCAGATCCGTTCTGTAAATGAATGGGAGGACCTGGCCCAGATTGATCTACTGGAGGAGACGGTTCTGGGCGTCCTTGAAGCCCAGAAGGAAGAACTCGAGGCCATAGCTCAGGCCCTTTGGCGTATAGACAACGACGAATATGGCAGATGCCTAGAGTGCGGGAAATGGATCCGGTATAAACGGCTCCAGATCCGACCGTGGTCTTCCTACTGTACTGACTGTAAAGGCAGGAAGGAAAAGAAAGGCATTTCTGGCTGATACTCCAGTTGAGAGGATAACGCGTATGACACCGGATGTACTGCCGATGGCAGGGAAGTGGTATCAAGATATTGATCGAAAGAAAGTTTTCCAGGTCCTGTCGGTTAATCAGGATGAGGACGTGGTCGAGATACAGAATTACGATGGAGATCTGGAGCAGCTGAGCATGGCTGAATGGAATGAAATGATCCTTGATATGGTGGAAGCTCCTGAAGACTGGGCTGGTCCTTTCGGCGAACTGGAACCTGATGATTTTGGTGACGCAGGAGTTTAACCGGTAAATGCATTAAAAGAGGATCAACTGCCTGTATCCTCTGCACCAGGAGGAGGGAACTCTTTCCTGATCAGCATTATTTCTTCTTCTCTGTCACTGATTTCTCCGTCCAGGCGTGTCTCGAGCAGGCGCTGAAGAATAGTTTTGAAAACAGGTCCAGGTTTGAAGCCCATATCCTTCAGGTCGTCACCGGTCAGAGCCGGTTTTACGTCTTGGAGTTCCGATATGTACTGCGAAATGGCGTGTCTTGCCTTTTCATTTTCAGCAATTGAGAGGATATGCAGCAATATTTCAAGCTTGAGGGCGTTGAGTAGCCAGTAAGCCTCACTTTTTTTTATGGAAGTCCTTCTTGAAAGGATTTCCAAGGTCTTTCTGGCGTTGTTTCTTCCTTGAGAAAGATGTCTCTTCGTGATCCGGTAAGTCCGAGACGGTCCATCAGCTTGCTGATTTTGGCATGTTTGAGTCCCTCCAGCAGTGCCAGAAGATAGACTATCCACCTTTCAGGCTTCTCAGGCCTGAAAAGGAGGTCATACCATGCTAGGACATCGTAAGTGCGGTCGAGATTTTTTCTAACAGTTGCGGTCAGTCCAAGCCCCGGGCCGAGAAGTTTCAGTATCCCCAGCTCCTCCAGTCTTTCCAGCGCGGGTCTGGGATCCGGTTCTTCCAGCATGAGCATCAGCTCGTTGAGCAGACGTGTGCCGGAGAGCCGGGCAAATATGTTCAGACGTACGGCGTTTTGGATCAGTTTCAGGGTATGCTTTCCCATGGTGAAGCCGTATCTCTGTTCAAATCTGATAGCTCTGAAAATTCTTGTGGGATCATCTACAAAGCTCAGGCTGTGAAGAACCCTTATGGTCCTGTCTTTGAGGTCTCGCTGACCGCCGAAGAAATCCACCAGCAGGCCGAATTCCCTGGGGTTGAGCTTGATGGCAAGGGTGTTTACCGTAAAATCCCGCCTGAACAGGTCCAGCTTGACAGACGACAGTGATACTGTGGGCATGGCGGCCGGATATTCATAATACTCCCATCTGGCGGTAGCTACGTCCACCTTGAATCCATCAGGGAAAATTACCACGGCCGTTCTGAATTTTCTGTGGGCCCTGACCCGGGCGTTATAGAGTCTGGCAAAATCCCTGGCAAAGATGATTCCGTCTCCCTCTACCACGAAGTCCAAGTCCAGATTTGGCCTTCTGAGCAACAGGTCCCTTACAAAACCTCCCACTACATAGACCTGAAAACCCCTTTTTTTCGGCTATGTTCCCTGCATTTCGAAGAATGGCCAGTATTTCCCCGGGCAGTTTTTCCTTCATGAGAGAGACGACATTCTTTCTCTGTTCTTTACCGGAAAGCAGGGTTTCCGGCTGTCGTGCCGAATCTTCGGTCAGGATTTGAAGCAGGTCCGTGCGGGTTATGACACCGATAACCTTTCCTTTTTCCACTACAGGCAGAAAACGCTGACGGCGGGTTACGATCAGCTCCTGGACCCTGCTCAAGGTATCTTCCGGTGAAATGACCTCGAATTCAGTAGTCATGTACTCCCTGGCCGGAAGATCTTTCAAACCATGATAGATGGCTTTTTCCACAGTTCTCCGGGATATCAGACCCAGTACTTCCCCTTCCTGTACTATGGGCAGAACCGTGATCCCGTACCGGGTCAACTGGTCGTGAACATCGGACAGGGGAGTAGAGGGCAGAACAGCAAGGACCGGATGTGACATGATGTCTCTGACCCTGGGCTCCATGCCCAGCTGCCTGTGCAGTTCATTGATGAGGTGTTCTTCGGCTTCTGCCAGGGTCATACCTCTCAGAGAGACCGAGGCGGCCATTGGATGTCCTCCGCCTCCCAGGGCTTTCAATATCTCTCCGACATCGATTTTTTCTTCCCTGCTCCGGCCTACGATGACAACCTGCTCGGCCATGAGGGCGATTGTGAAAATGACCGGCAGTTTTTCCATGTCCATCAACTCATGAGCAAGGACAGCGAAATCTTCCACATAGCCGGGGGAGGAGGTCTTGGCTACGGTTATCGGAATACCCCTCATGGTATATGTGACCGCGGTCTTCAACAGGTCGTTCAGCAGGCCGATATGCTCAGGGGTGAACCTGTGCCCAATGACTTCAGAAATTTTCCTGAGATCTGCTTTTTTCTCCAGCAGCCAGGCTGTGGCAGAGAGATCATCCGGAGCAGTCGATGTGAAGGTGAACGAGCCCGTGTCTTCATATATGCCCATGGCCATGAAAGTGGCTTCCTCAGGGGTGATGTCTATGTCCCTCTTTCTCAGGAGATCGATCATAAGGGTGGTATTTGCCCCTACCGGTCTGTACCATGTCCTGTCTGCTTTAATTTCCATTTCTGAACGGGGATGGTGATCGTAGAGGTGGACTTCTACATCCTTGTTGTCCAGCAGGGCGGCCAGAGGCCCTATGCGGTTTTTTTGACTGGTATCAACGATTACTAGAGTTCTTACTTTGGCGAAATCCAATTCTTTCAGACGTAAGATCTTTAAAAAGGAATGGTCATAATCGTGCAGGAAATTCCTGAGTTCTTTTTCCTGAGAACCCGGCAGTACGATTCCGGAGTCTGGATACAGCCTAGTAGCTGCCATGGCAGAGGCCATGGCGTCGAAATCTGCATTGAGGTGTGTAGTGATAACGGTGGCAGGAGAATCTGAAATGGCAGGCGTCAATAGATTCGTTTTCCCTTGAAAGATACTGCTTGCCGGCTGAGTCAGCTCAGGGAGCAGTAATTCATGAATAATCCGGGGTTACAAAATAGGGGGAACGCTATCTGTGTGTTCCCCCATTGTACTGAATATTTCTGTTTTCAGCTACAGGCTGCTATTTGCCCGTCTTGTGCGGGTTGACCGTCATTACCGGACATTCCGCTCTCTTTACGACTCCCTCGGCCACGCTGCCGAACATGATCTTTTCAAGCCCTTTGCGGCCGTGGGTGCCGATGATGATCAGGTCTGCACCGATATTATCGGCTTCTTTCAGTATCTGTTCTACAGCATCACCTAATTTTATGGAGGATTCAACTGCATCTATGCCTGTCATGTTGTCTTCAAGGAAGTTGGTCATGGCCTGCTCGGCACCCTTCAGTATTTCTCCTTCAAAAGATGCATACCATGCGGCACCCATTTCAAAACCGGAGAACTCCTCAGGCCCCCTTACAACATGAATAATATGAATAGTTGCGGCGAGTTTTTCTGCCATGTACTTCACATAGGGTAGAACTTTTGTCGAACTCGTTGTGAAATCTACAGGGAAAAGAATTTTTTTGATTTCTACCATCTAAGCCTCCTCCTTTTGTACAGAAACATTAAATATATTCAGATTAGAGTGTTTGGACTGCCGGAAATGCCATTTCAGCCTCCAGATCAGTGGAGCGGCATTTTCTGCACTCGGCATATAGAAGTATTATCAGTCCTTATCCTCAGGTGTCAAGCTTGCCCATGTGGTTTTCACCTTCTATAATGGCGCCATAATCGAGTGTTCTGTTCAACTTTTGGAATCAGGAGCATGACTAATGGGTTTGACAGTAACGGAAAAAATC
>DTYO01000328.1 GCA_012961845.1 Thermodesulfobacteriaceae bacterium | reverse complement strand
CCAAAAAGGTGCAGCGAATTCAACGAAAAAGTGTTCGGCACCTGAAACCGAAAGTGGTTCGCGATTTCAACAAATCTGCTGCGATGTCAGGAGGTTGAAGTGCCAAGGCATGTCTGTACTCCCCTCCGCCCTGCATCTTCGGCAAACTCGCGAACCAAATTGTCCGGGTTCATAACAGGCAGGAATAGATTATTTTTTCTTCTTGCCTCCACCTACAGGCTCCCACTTTTCCCGGTCCTTCTTGAGATCTTCTCCCTCGAGGAACCTTCTGATGGATTCAGCTACGATTTTCCCCTGGTAAACCGCCTTTGCCACTGTCTGCGGCCCAAGGACTGCATCTCCACCGGCAAATATCCACGGCACCGAACTCTGGAGGGTATCGGGATCAACATCTAATGTACCCCAGCTGGTGAGCTTAAGGTCCATATCTTTAAGAGCGGTATGATCAACCCTCTGGCTGATTGCAGGAATAATGGCATCGGCCTCTATCATGAAATTGGATCCGTCTACAGGCACCGGCCGGCAGCGCCCAGACATGTCACACTCGCCCAGCTCCATCCGGATACATTCTATTCTGTCCAGCTTTCCGTCCTTCCCGTGGATGGCCACAGGCGCTGCCAGGAACTCTATCTTGACCCCTTCTTCTTCCAGGTGATGAATCTCCGCCTGAGATGCAGGCATTTCTGTCTTGGTGCGCCTGTAAAGGATGAATACGTCATCGGAACCGGTCCTGAGGGCACATCTCGCCACATCTATGGCCACATTGCCGCCCCCAACCACAACCACCTTTTTCCCGAGATGGAGCCTTTCCCCTATGTTGATCTTTCTGAGATAATCCACCCCATGGATCACCCCTTCCAGATCTTCCCCGGGGATGCCCAGCTTCCTGCTGGAATGTGCTCCGATACCCAGGAAGACAGCGCTGAAGCCGTCTGATCTGAGATCCTCCAGGGTCTTGTCCCTACCGATAGTGACATCCTTGACAATATTGACACCGCAGCCTCTAAGCGCATCGAACTCTTTGTTGATGATGTCCCTTGGCAGGCGGTAAGCAGGTATGCCGACTGTCAGCATCCCGCCGAGAACAGGCAGGTTGTCGAAAATAGTACATTCATATCCTTCGTGGGCCAAATAATAGGCGACGGTCATTCCAGCAGGACCTGCCCCCACGATAGCAACCTTCTTGTCTTTTGGAAGCCCACATGCAACATGAATATTTCGGTCGTTGGCCACCATCCAGTCCACCAGGTAGCGTTCCAGCATGCCGATAGACACTGGATCGCCCTTCTTTCCCCTGACACAGCTTCCCTCACACTGGAATTCGTGGGGACATACCCGGGAACATACTGCGGGCAGCGAACTTGTCTCCCTGACCACCCAGTATGCGCCTTCCACGTCGCCTTCCCTCAAACGCCTGATAAATTCCGGAATATTGTTGTGGATCGGGCACCCGTCTCTACAGGTGGGTTTCTTGCACTGAAGACACCTTTCTGCTTCCAGGACCGCCATATCGTGATCAAATCCGGAAACGACTTCGTCGAAACTACTGATCCTCTCCGAAGGCGAAAGTTCCTTGGGTTTCTGTCTGGGGATGGCTAAACGCTCTTTTGGTTTCAAGATATTACCTCCTGCTGCACTCTGAAAATTGCCGGTCGTTCCCAAAAGGATACCGTTGGCGCGTGAATGACCATGGTTTGCCCGTGGCACTGGCGCACGGAACAATAACTTTATTATTCGGCCGACGTCAAGAATCCCCGCACTCTCACCAATGCCATAAAGTCCTCCGCTCTCCTTGACATTTACAAGGAAAAAAGAACATATTGGCTAGGTATCTTTACAGATTTTAACATCATGTTCATGGCCCATTCAACTACTCAGATGGAACATACAGCCTATTGCGAAAAAGACCAGTGCCAGGTGGAGATCGACAAGGGATGCAGACATCCCACGGATTACTGCCAGTTCAGAAAGGCATGTATAATTCACTTCATGAACCAGGAAAAGTCCAGGGAGAAGAGACGAAAAACCCTTGAAGATGAATAAGGGCGGGACATGTGATTGCCAGAAGAATGGAAGAATATTATTCTACCTGCACTCCAGACAGAAAAAACTGATTGTTTGAAACATGTTTGGTTATAATCAAAAACAATTACTCATTGTCATCGTGGGGAAATACGCTCTTCTGATAAGTTGGAAAGATGAACATGGAATGAAGACCCGGAAAGTGTAGAGGACATATGGAAAGACAGCGGCCGGACCGGGGGAGCCCTGGAATGTTTTCTTCCTGCGGGGCAGTCCCTTCCCGTTCTGAATAACCATCAGGGTCAGCTTAGAAAACATGGAAGGAATTCCCCGCTCCAGCCGCCTTCATCCACGGAACAACTGTGGAAAAGTCATGTTTTTTGATCCGGAACGCAGGACGTAATCGAATGCGTGCAGCAACCAATGAAGTCAGAACCTGCGTACAGCAGGCTCTCAGAGAGCAGTCCTGGAACCGGGCAGATAAATACAGTGTAGTTCCCTGATACCCGTTTTCCGGAAGACCCTAAAAAATATGCGCATCCTACTCACAAACGACGACGGTATCCACGCCTTGGGAATCTGTGCCCTTTACGAAGCCCTGAGGGACGACCATGAGATCTTTTTGGTGGCTCCGGACAGCGAAAGGAGTGCTGTCGGCCATGCCATCACACTGGTGGACCCGCTGCGCGCCAGGAAAGTAAGGCGAAACGGGGGATTTTTCGGATGGGCCCTCAGTGGCACACCTGCCGACTGCGTAAAGCTTGGATGCCGAGAACTGATCGACGGCCCTGTGGACATGGTGGTTTCAGGGATCAATCTGGGAGCCAACACTGGTATAAACGTGCTGTATTCCGGCACAGTATCAGCAGCCACTGAGGGAACCATCCTGGGAATCAGGTCGGCGGCCTTTTCCCTGGATACCTTTCAAGACCCCAACTACTGTTTTGCCGCATCTTTTGCCGGGGATATCGTAAACTGGTTCGGATCGCTGGAACTGGAGCGTCCGGTTGCACTCAATGTCAACATCCCATCCCTCCCACCTGCCCGCATTTCAGGGGTGAGGGTGGTCAGGCAGGACACATCACAGCCTGCGGAAGACTTCGACAAGAGAATAGACCCGCGAGGAAACGTCTACTACTGGCAGGCAGACCAGAATCTCGACGGCTCCGCTTCGTCTGATACCGACAGGTCTGCTCTGGGCAGTGGCTTCATAACCATCACCCCGATCCGATTCGACCTAACCGATCATGAACTTCTGGGAGCCCTGGCCCCGCCAGGCATCTGACCCGGCCCCGGTCCTGCTTATGCCTTCTGCTCCCTGAGCATCTCCATTATTTCTTCCCTGCTGAGAAGCCGTCCGAAGCCCATGACTCTGCCGTCCATTACGATACCCGGCGTGCTCATAACCCCGTAAGCGGTTATCCTCCCCATATTT
>DTYO01000327.1 GCA_012961845.1 Thermodesulfobacteriaceae bacterium | reverse complement strand
TGCCCGAAATTGGCGTCCGGTTCACTTTGTTTGAGATAGGCGTCCTTGCCCGCGCCCAGCTCGATGAAGAAGCCCGGGGGCAGGGGCGTGGCGGTGGGTGTAGGCGTGGCGGTGGGAGAGGCCGTGGGCGAAGGCATAGGCGTGGGCGTAGGCGTGAGTGTGGCGGTAGGCGACGGGGTCTGGGTCGAGATGGCAGTGGGCGTAGGGGTCTTGTTGGCGTCTTCGCCTGTGCTGATGCGGGCCCGGATCATGAGATGGCCCACCTGTTCTGGCTGCGGCCAATAGCGATAATGCTCCACCCAGTCGCTGAAATTCTCGCCATAGTAATTGAAGTAGGCGGGGATGTCGACGCCATCATCCAACCCCACCAGGGGAGGCGTGGCCCAGGGAAAATCATTCGACTTGATGGTGACGATCAGAGCGGGGTCATCGTAAGGATAGATAAAATCGAAGGGGATCTCGTACCAACCAGCTTCGGTGAGCGAGAGTGTGATATTTCGGGAGATCAGAACCGTATCGGAGCCGCTTCCGGGCTGGAGGCCTGACGGACGTTCCAGCCGCGCCAGCAGGGGAAAGCGGGCATTGCCGCCCTCCTGGGGCGCCAGATAGACCCATACGCTGTCCACCCTAATGGGACGCTCCGCCCCGCCGAATTCAAGGCGTACCGCCAGGGTGCGACTGCCTTTGAATTCATCATAGCCCCGCGCCATCACGCCGCTGTCGTTAGCCAGTTCCAGCGAATCGGTTGGGGCCGCCCATAGCGCCTGACGAGAGAACGCGGCAATGAGAACGAGAAGGATGGGAGGGATGGCCAAGAGGAGGGATCGCTTGTTCATAGGGGTATTTCCAAACAGGTGTGGCGGACAGGTATTGTATCATTTCATGCAAGGATTGCCCATATCATCCAAAGTGCGGGGCATTTTCAGGTCATTACTCCGCCGGATCACGAATCTGGCTGGGAATAGGTCGCCTCCAGGGCGGATTCGTCATCCGTCCGTCACGGTGATTTCCCAAGCCATTGTCAACCGAGCTCATCAGTGCTATACTCCACATCAATCCCCCTCATGTCGTATGCATGCCCCCCGCCATGATCATCCTCGAATCACCCAAACCCCTGCCCAATCCTGCTCCCCTGGAACGGGTTCCGGGACTGACGAAATCCCAAATCGAGACATTGAAAAAACACTGGATCATCAGTATCCAGGAGTTCACGGCTCTGGGCGATCTGCCTTCGTTCCGGCAGGGGCTGGCCAAGCTGTTGGGGGTGGAAGCGCCAACGCTAGCGACCATTCTGAACGACGCGCGCGACCAACTGAGCCAGATGCGCGGCCATGAGGTCAATGTAGATCTGGATGACGTGGAATACGCCAGCGGCGCGCTGGAGCCGCCTCCAGCCTTGCGGGCCGAAATCGAATATGAACGCATCCCCTACGAAGCGCCCATGCCTCCAGCCTTGAGTTACGCCGATGAGCTGCCGCCCACCCGCAATCAGGGCGCGCGCGGCACGTGTGTCGCCTTCGCCGCGGCCGCGGTTCGCGAATTCTTAGCGATCCAGCAATACAAGCGCCTGGGCAAGAAGCCCGATCTCAAAACCATCGACTTTTCAGAACAGTTCATCTATTGGTGGTGCAAAGAACAAGATGGCTTGCCCGCGGTCAGCGGCACGTATCCCTATCTGGGAATGAAATGCCTGTTGGAGGCGGGCGCGCCCCGGGAATCCACCTGGCGCTACAATCCTCATCCCACGCCCGGCAATGAGGGTCAGGGGCCGCCCCCTCAAAAGGCGGTGGAGGACGCGGCCCGTCACCGCATCGGACGCATCATTCACCTGCGCCCCGATGACATCGACAGCATGAAGGGGGCCTTGTTGCAAGGCCATTCGGTGATGATCGCCATCCCCATCTATCCTTCCTGGTTTCACAGCCGGACCACCCGCAAGTTCGGCAAAATCAACCTGCCGCTTCCCGATGAAAAGCCCCTGGGCGCTCATGCGATGGCGCTGGCAGGCTATGTGGATGACGAAACCGCGCCTGGTCGCGGCTATTTCATCGTACGCAACGCCTGGTCCCCCTGGGGCCAGAAGAATCCATTCGGTTCAGGACTGGGACTCATCCCCTACGCATTTCTCCAAAAGCACAACAGCATCGCCGATGCAGCCCTCCCCCTGGTGACTGCGGATGTGTATCTGCGCGATAATGAGGACGACCGGGGGAGTGCGCCCAGCCGCGGTCTGACTTTCAACAGCCCCGATATCTGGGTGCGACGGAAACCCGATGGCGAGGAGAGGCATCAACCCCCTGTGGCCGGAGAAGCACACTGGATTTATGTCCGGGCGTGGAATCTCGGCCCGGAACGAGCCACTCAGGTCCGGGCTCAGGTCTTCATCGCCCCCGCCTCGCCCTCCATCTGGCCCGAGATGTGGCGGGAAGTGGGGGAAATCGAGCTGGGCGACATCGAGCCCCAGGCGAACGCCATCGCGTCGTTGCAATGGACGCCCGAAGCGCATCCCTCCAGTCGCATACTCGTCCGTCTCCATGCAGCGGAAGACCCCGCACAGCACCTATGGGCCGTGCGCTACGACAACAACATCGCCCAGAAAAATGTGGTGCATCTCCAGGTGCGGCCCGGAGAAACCGCACGATTCACCTTTCCCATCTATGGACTCCCCGGCGAACTGACCCTGCGCCGCCTGCGGGTGGACCGCCAGGGCTTTCGCAATGGGCGCATCGATCTGAGCATTGAGAAGGCGCAAGCCTATCGAAAACGGGAGCGTGAAAATGACGACGCCGTGCTGAAACGCTTTGCCAGCCAGGCTACGGAGAGCCGGATGGCCGTCCTCACCATTCACATGAAAAAGGGAGCGACCGCCCAAGATGGCGGGCGAATTATCATCAATCAGAGCTACGGCAAAACATTGGTGGGGAGGATGATGGTGGTTGTGGAGGTGGCGTCGCGCGCTGAGAATGCCGATGATGCACACAGATCATCGGCACAAAGTCCCTAAGAACGAGTAACTATATCTTCAAATCAGGCCCGATAGAATCAGCAAGGTGATGAGGATGGGCTGATGGATGAGGTAGAGGAGCAGCGAATTCTGGCCCGCCAGCGCCAGCCAGCGCACAGGCGCGTAGCGGGATCCATCGGGCATGGAAAACGCCCGCTTCCCCTTAGGATAAAGCATGTTCCCTACAAAGATGCCGAGAAGCGCGACGCCCAGCCAGGGGATCACCGGGAAATAATCGAACGCTGGCTGGGGCTCCCTTATCATCCCCAGCCACGCCAGCCAGGCCATGTCATGTCGCCAGGAGATGACCTCGGGGGTGAGGAGCAGCGCCACGCCCAGGATGAGATTCAGCCAGCGAAAGCGTAGGAAGGGATAGGCCAGGATCATGGCTACGCCAATGAAATGGAGGATGCCGAAGCGCACATAGCTGGCAGGCTGATAAATCCATGTCACCAGGCTGATGACCACGCCCCAGGAGAAGATGATCAATCCCCGCCGGAAGAAAGGCCCGAAGCGCATGGTTCCCTTCTGCCGCATTCGCCCCGCTCGCAGACTCATGGAAACGCCCACCAACCCGATGAAGGAGCTGGCCGTGACGAGTTGCCAGTAGTGCCAGAAGCCTGTGTACATCTCGATATCCCAGCCCGCCAGGCCGTACAGGTCCCACACCAGATGGTAAATAACCATGATCACGATGGCGAACCCGCGCCACGCGTCCACCTCCCAATAGCGGTCGCTGCGGAAATGGACAACGGGCCGGATGCTGCCCTTCATGCCCTGATACCAGGTCGTTAGCGCGGTCATAGCCTTATTGTGCCCCAACTTGATACGCTTGCCAAGCAGACGTCTGGTGGTCAGGTGAAAGCGAGATGAGGGGATGACGGTTGCGAAAATGGACGATGGACGATGGTGAAGCATACACGCTGTCGTCCACCGTCCTTTCACCTGTAGCTATATCGGCGGAATCGAACACGCCATTCTGCACCTCCTGTATGCCAGGTTTTTCACCAAGGTACTGAGAGACATGGGCTGGCTGTCAGCGGACGAACCGTTTTCGAACCTTCTCACCCAGGGCATGGTGCTAAAAGACGGAGCCAAGATGTCGAAATCCAAGGGAAATGTGGTTGATCCTGACCAGATGATCACTGCTTACGGCGCCGATACCGTAAGACTCTTCATACTGTTTGCCGCACCTCCGGAGCGGGATCTTGAATGGAGCGACAAGGGGATGGAAGGAGCCCACAGATTCATCAAAAAGATATGGCGCCTGGTTGCCGACAACCTTGGGCACCTTTCTGCATCAGGAACCGACAGGACGGCTCTTGTCCAGGCAGCAAAGACCTCGGACGAGCTAAAAAAAATAAGACAGAAGACCCACAAGACCATTCAAAAGGTCACGGAAGACATAGAAAAACGTTTCCATTTCAATACTGCGATCAGTGCTGTAATGGAACTGGTTAACCAGGTCAAGGACTATCTAAACACAGCTCAGGCTGGGAACAGGCCGGCCCAAACCTGCAAACCAGAACCATGGCCGGTCCTGAGAGAGGCCCTTGAAACCGCTCTGATCCTGCTTGCCCCAATGGTGCCACATGTCACAGACGAGCTCTGGCAGATGCTCGGGCACACTGAATCTATAACAACGGTACAGTGGCCTGGTGCAGACCCCGGCGCATTAGAATCTGAAACTGTAAACATAGTGGTACAAGTAAACGGAAAGGTCCGGGGCCGGATACAGGTACCGCAGGATTCTGCCCGGGAAACCATTGAAACAGAGGCATTGAAGGACTCAAGGGTCAGCAGGTTTACACAGGGAACAACAGTCAAAAAGATCATTCATGTTCCAGGGCGGCTGATCAATATCGTCGTAACAGGCTGACAACAGCTGATTATGCCAATTCACATCTGTCCAATAATGCGTCTTTCACTTCATCTGTACGGCGCTTGTCAGTCAGTAGGCAGATCACGTGCCCTGTCTTTCCTTGTGCTCACCGCTACCGCCCTTGTTGCCGGCGGGTGCGGATACAGCCATCAGGAACGCACAGCAGCTCTCCCGGAGCACATACAATCCGTCTATATAGAACCATGGGACAACAGAAGCAATGAATTCCTCCTGTCCACATGGATAACTGATGAACTCAGAAATGAATTTCTCAGGGGGAGCGCCTTGAGTCTTGCTTCCAGAGAGGAGGCCGACATCATTCTTGAAGGCGAGGTGGTGAAAGTCATCACCGCTGGCCTTTCTTATATCAGATATGACAGGGCGGTTGAAAGATCGATCACTGTAGAATGCTCTGCCAGGATTCTCGACGGGAAAACAGGCGCCGTACTATGGCAGACCACCAATCTGATACGGGAAGAAAATTTCTTTGTAGGAAGGACGGTGCAAATCACAGAGGGCTTCAAGGATGAAGCCCTCACGAAAATCAGCCGGTATCTGGCTGAAACAATTTATCACAGGGTCGCAGGGATCTACTGACCTGTCCGGCCCAACACAACACCGGCTGAACCGGATCCATCAGCTGGTACGGTCACTTCGTCAGTTGACGCAAGCGCTCATCCAGGCCCCGGGTGCTGCATCTGATGCAGTTTACCCTGTCAGTGCCTGGGCCAGAGCGTGCACCTTCCTACTGATCCTGGAAATTTTTCTAGCAGCCGTCTTACGGTGCAATACCTTTTTTCCGGCGGTCTTGTCTATTATCTTCTGAGCCAGGTGGAGCTTCTCCTTGGCCTCCTCAAGCGACCTGTTCTCCACAGCGGCTTCTACGGCCTTTATCAGGTTTTTTACACGGGTTTTCCGGGACTTGTTGCGCAGGCGCCTCTTCTTGTTCTGTCGTATTCTCTTAAGGGCAGACTTATGGTTTGCCAAATTTCTTCTCCTCTTGTTTCTGATTTCTGATGTTTGCTAAATGTAGCAGACCGAAAAGCTCCTATAATATGCTGCATGATTGATGTCAATATCGACTTGTCTGTCTGACTGTTTCCTCCAGTCCTTATCCTTGCCGTTCCTTGTCGCCACCCTGTTCTTCATGCACCCGCCAGTCCACTGCGTCCAGCCTGTTCAGACCGAACAAGCGGTTTGCCACATCCAGCAACTCCCGGCCGCTGGTGCCTCCGGCTTCATTTCTCAGGAAGATGATCGGATCATGAAGAATCTTCTGTACCATGGATTTTGTCAGAACATCAACGGCCTTCTGCTGCTTTGGATCGAGAGAATCCAGCACTTTGCGGCTTCTGGCAAGTTCTTTCCGCCTTATATTCTCGGCTTTCCGCTGCACTTCCTGGATAACAGGCACCACCTCCAGAGAATCCATCCAGACCAGAAATTTAATCACTTCTGAATCAACAATCCTCCCTGCCTTGAGGGCCTCCCTCTCCCTTTCGGACTTATTGACCTCGACTACTCCCTTGAGATCGTCAATGCCGTACAGATATACATTGTCTATTTCATTTATTCCGGGATCTATATCCCTGGGCACCGCAATGTCTATAAAGAACAGGAGTCTGTGCCGCCTGGGCCGCATAATGCGTTTCACCTGATCCACCCCCAGGATTATTCCGGGTGCGCCTGTGGAACTTATAACAATATCCGAGTAAAGCAGGGCATCTTCGAGTTCATCCAATGATATGGCCTTCCCTCCCAGTTGTCTGGCAAGTTCTACCGCACGGGACAGGGTCCGATTGGCCACCACAAGCCTGGAGACCCCGTTCGTCACAAGATGCTTAGCGGCAAGTTCAGCCATCTCGCCGGCACCTATCAGCATGGCATTCCTGTCTTCAAATTCACCGAATATCTTCTTTGCCAGCTCCACTGCCGCATAACTGATGGAAACCGCACTGTTTGCTATCCTTGTCTCTGTTCTGACCCGTTTGGCTACTGAAAAGGCCTTGTGAAACAGGCGATTCAGCACCATGCCTGCCGAATCGGCCTCCGCAGCCTTTCGATAAGCATCTTTCAGCTGCCCCAGAATCTGCGGTTCGCCCACGATCATGGAATCAAGACTGGATGCCACCCTGAACAGATGCCTGACAGCCTCCTCACCTTCATATTCATATATCACCTGCTGAAAGGTACTGGCATCCACACCGCCCATGCTGCTCCAGACATCCTTGACAGCTCTCCTGGATTCTTCCAGGCACCTGGATGCTATCATCAGCTCCACTCTGTTGCACGTGGAAAGAAATACGACTTCCTCACAGGAAGGAATTTCTGAAAACACCTGAAGGGCCGGCAAATTACAGCCGCTCAGGGCTAGTCTCTCCCTGATCTCCACCGGGGCGGTCCTGTGGTTCACGCCCAGGAGAGCTATCTGTGATCTACTTGAACCAGCTTGCATACGAATGAGCACCCGGCAGGATTAGACTGACCCCCAAAAATGTGAATACCAAGGTCGCAAAGGCGACTATAGTCATGATTGCCACCTTGCGGCCACGCCAGCCTATGGTTATGCGCTGATGCAGAAGTGCAGCATACAGAAACCATGTGATCAACGACCAGGTTTCCTTGGGATCCCAGCTCCAGTATTCTCCCCAAGCCTGTTCGGCCCAGATGGAGCCAGTGACTATACCTATGGTGAGGAGAGTGAACCCGACGGTCAGGCACCTTTTGTTCATCGCGTCGATGGATTGGAGTGAAGGCAGCCTCTTGAAAATGCCTCCCAGGCGTTTCATCTTTATCTCCCGCTCCTGCATCAGGTACATCACGGCCGCACAGAAGGCCAGCACAAAGACGGCGTAAGACAGCAGGCATATGGCGGCATGGAAAGGCAGCCATGCACTCTTGAGTACAGGGGGCAGAGGAAGAATTTCTTTCGGCTGCAGTGATGAAGCAGCAATTGTACAGAGTGCCACCGGTGTCACAAAGGCCCCGAGAGATTTTATTCTGTAACGCATCTGAAACAGCAAGAATACCCCGACTATTGCCCAGGCAAGAGACGACAGGGCATCATGGAGATTGACAAAAGGTGGGTGCCCTGCCGCCCACCACCGCCAGAGAACCGCAACGGTATGCAGAACAAACCCGCCGGTCAGTACTGAGGTTGCCACCCGTTCGACGTCCTTCCGCAGGGTGACCACGTGGACCAGAAATCCAGCAGTGCTGACAAAATAAATTAAAACTGTCAGTTGAAAAAGAAATTTATGCATTGCAATTACCAAGTTTCTCCCGGCAGATACCAGGCAGACCTCTCAAGGCACTGCATCTGCTTCAGCCGCTGCCGATTGAAGTACGTTCAACAGCACCGTGCGCACCCACAGCACAGCCGCAAAGTGCGCAGTCAGGACCTGCGGAAGCGGGCTGATCAGATGCCTACCTGTTTCTGCTCTGCAGTCAAGTACCATTTTAGTACCTTGCCTTCATCTTTTAAAGAGAATATTTTATCAAGACGGTCTCTTGACCAGATCGGACACTATGAACAGGCTGAACTGCTTCCGGCTTGCCCGCTCAACTGCATACTGATAACATTGTTTCCCATGAGTAAAGAGAAATCCTTGAATTACTATCCACTTTGTCTGAACCTGAAAAACCGGAATGTGCTGGTAGTAGGGGCGGGGGCAGTGGCTGAACGCAAAATAGATTCCCTTTTAGAGGCAGGAGCATCGGTCAAGGTGGTGAGTACGGAAGTCTCCCGCAGGATCAGGCAGCTGGGTTCGAAAGGGGTGGTCCAAATCAGGACGAGACCGTTTTATCCGGAAGACTTAGACGGAATGTGGCTCGTCATAGCGGCCACCGATGATGCCGACGTTCAGAAGGCGGTTTACCGCCAGGCCACTGAGCGCAGAATTTTCTGCAATGTAGCAGACCAGCCTGACCTGTGCAGCTTCATAGTTCCTTCTCAGGTGCGACGCGGTGACCTCTGCATCGCCATTTCAACAGGCGGAAAAAGTCCGGCCCTGGCCAAACGTCTCAGGGTGGAGCTGGAAGACATTTTCGATCCATTTTACCCGGAATACGTTTCACTGCTGGGAGAGCTGAGAGAGCTCATTCTACGTTCCGGACACAACAAGGACACTGCCATTGATCTCTGCCGGTCTCTTGCAGACACCAGGATCCATCACTGGATGAAAAACGGAAAGTGGCAGAAAATCAGAGAGTGGGCTGTTGCCCGGTACGGAGACGGAGCGGAGAAGATAATATCACACTATGAAGGATCAGGGAGCACATGATCCGTACACATCTGCCGAAGCGATACTGCATCTGAGCCATCGTATAAGCAGATGGACACCTCTAAAAATTGTTTTTTTGACCCATAACCGTGTTGGACGCGAAAAATAATCCTCGAAATATCACTAATATGTCTGCGGTTATTTTTCTTGTCCGCCTTGTTCTGGAACAAAATTCCTGATTTTTAGAGGCACCCAGATGCAGATCAGCAGGTTCAACCGGGCTGTTCATCCATCACCATCTACTGATTCCGCATTCCTGCCCCCAAGCCACTGCGAAAGCCGGATACCAACCTCGTACATGGCCATAAGCGGGCAGAACAGGAGGAGCTGGGAAAAGATGTCTGTTGGAACCAGCATTACCGCCAGGACATACAGGCCGATGTAACTGACCTTGCGGTTCCTGCGAAAATAATCTCCGGATACCATCCCTGTCTTTACAGTAAAGGCCATGAGAAAAGGAATTTCACCTATGAGCCCGAAGGTGAAAATCGTCTTCAGGCTGAAAAGCAGATAATTCCTGAGCCTGGGCATTGGCTCAAGGCCCTGATCGGCAAACCCGAGGGTAATGGATAGAACTGCCGGCATTATCACCCAGTAGCCGAAACAACCTCCGGCGGCAAAAAGTAGCATCCCCCAGAACATGAACCTCCTAAGCGTCTTTTTCTCACCCATATACAGCCCTGGAGCGATGAACCACCACAGCTGAAGCATAATCACAGGGGTCGCCAGTATCAGGGCGCTCCAGAATGATACCTTGATATAGGTGATGAAACCTTCTGTAAGTGCGGTAAACACAAGGGTGCTGCCATATGGCAGGGCCTGACGCACGGGATGAAAGAGAAATGAAACCAGATGCTCTGAAAAGATATAGCATAAAGTAAAAAAGACAGCCAGAGCTGCAAAACTGTAAATCAGCCTGCGCCGTAGTTCTTCGAGGTGCATATTGAAGGACAGCCGATTAACCGTCATCGGTCTTTCTCTGTTTCTGTCCTTTCCTCTTTCTCTGCAGCAACATGGATGTTCTTTCCGCTCTTGAGAAGTTCTACATCCGAAGGCCGTTCCGGGTCCGCGCTGCGCAAGCCGACTTGCCCGCCGTTCCCCGAACCTTCGGCGGGCTTCCATTCATCCCTCTGTCCTCCAGGATCCGTGTCGTCCGACAGAGATTTCCTGGATTTCGACCCGGACAGATCCCCGACACCATTACCGGACTTTTCCAGTTCATTCAGAGAAAAAACATCTTTTCCCAGGCCGTCAGGTTTCAAATCCTTTTTCAGAGACTCAATATCCAGCTGCTGCCTGAATTCTTCTGAAGCTTTTTTCAGCTCTCCTGCAAAACGCGCTACCTGTTTTGCAACTTGAGGAAGCTTTTCCGGTCCGAGCACTATCAGTGCGAGAACAAGGATAACAATCAACTCTGGAAGACCTATTCCAAACACAGCTTCTTACTCCTTGATTTTTTTCCTGTTTCTCCGGCCAAGCAGGCACATGAGTTCGTAACTGATTGTTCCGGCGTGTCCAGCCAGTTCCTCCAGGGTGATCGACTCCGCTCCCTGGCTTCCGATCAGCACCACCTCCTCCCCGACACTCACGGACTTCAACCGGGTAACATCGACCATCAGCGCCTTCATGCTGATCCTTCCTACCACACGGCATCTCTCCCCCCTGATCAGCACATTGGCCCTATTCGAAAGCGCCCTCATGTAACCATGGTCATACCCTACAGGGACCACGGCAATCCTCGAAGGCCCCGAGGTGACAAAAGAATGGCCATAACCCACTGGAAATTGCCCGGGAGATTCCCGTACGCAGGCCACCCTGCTCTTATACTCCATAACAGGAGACAGTTGTACGAATTTTCTGCTGGCTTCTCCGGGATAACAGCCATAGAATGCCAGACCGGGTCTGACCATGTTGTAGTGGCTCCCGGGAAAATGGATTGTGCCTGCCGAATTGGCCAGGTGAACCATGGACGGCTGCCATCCGAGTTTCCGAACGGCGTCAAGTATGTCCTGAAAGGAACGGATCTGTATACGGTTGAACGGATCTTCCGGAACATCGGCGGACGACAGATGTGAATACAGTCCTTCGAACCGCAGATGAGGCCATGAACTCCTGACGGCAACCGCTTTCAACAGGTCCTTCCTGGACAGGCCAAATCGCCCCATGCCCGTATCGACTTTCAGATGTACAGCCAGTTCAATTTCTCTTGCCCCGGCCTTTTTTTCCAGCCTCTCAAGGGCAGCCATATCCGTCACCCCCGCGATGACATCAAGTCCAAGCACATCCTCCTCTGAACCCGGCCACACTCCCGACATCAGCATGAGACGGGCTGAAACGCCATTTTGTCTGAGTATGACCGCCTCTTCGAGGTTAGATATTCCAAAACCCCAGATTCCATCTCTTTTTTCCAGGGCCCGGACAATCCGGACCATACCGTGGCCATAAGCATCCGATTTAACCACCGGCATTATCTGTGCACCGGTATCCCGCACAAGCCCCCTGATTTCGGCAAAATTGCGAACCGCAGCTCGCAGATCTATTACCAGATGGTTCGGATTCTCTGAACTCATAAACAATTTACAGGCCGTCTGAAAATAAATTCAACATTTTTCAAATTATGCAGGCGATATACCCTTGCCACTTTGTTCCAAAACTGCTACTTCATTTCTTATGGTCTCGTGCGGGGATACCGATCAATCTGTTCTCATTACGAGATAAAATGCAAATATCCTGTATAACACGCTGATTTGTATCTGCTTATGGACAAGGCGGAGGGCATGAAGGCATGCTCCCCGTCCATTAGGTTGTATGACGGCACGGCAGCATGCGGTGTCATGCCGACAGTTTACTCCATTTAACTCCCAATCAATGATTAAGAAAAGACCCGGCTGGAGAGATTATCAGGCTCGACTGAAGAAACGGGAGTCCATCCACAGGTGGAAAAGCAGAACCCCTGTCTGTATATCCCTTGTCTTGATACTTTTGTTCACCACCCACACTCTTTTTGCCCTCTTTGATGCCACCCCGTCAGACCATTTCCTGATCTCTCCAGACAATATGGAACATACCGCCCTTGACAACCGGACACGGAAAGTCTCCACCAGACTTGAAAAAACCCAGGTACAAAACCTACTCACAAGGGAACTCCTGCTGAATACCAAGGTAAACACCTTCAATATACCATTCAAGGGCAGAAATTTCAGGGTTGAAACCACTATCAATACTGGTCTCCAGCAGTATCTTGCCAAGAAGATTGACCGTTCCATCGCCGTGAGCCTGGGCCTGATCGCCATGGACCCTGAATCCGGCAGGATACTGGCAATGGTCGGGTTCGACAGACAGGAATGTATGGTCAATCCATGTACGGAAAGCAATTTCCCTGCGGCCAGTGTCTTCAAGATCATTACTGCAGCGGCAGCCATTGAAAAACTCGGGCTGATCCCTGATTCAAGGCTGAAATTCAACGGCAGGAAGCATACTCTTTACAAGAGTCAGCTGAAAGAAAAGACCAACAAATACACCAACAGGATTACTTTGAAAGACTCTTTCGCCCAGTCGGTCAATCCTGTGTTCGGTAAACTTGGAAGCAACCGGCTGGGTAAATCTGTACTGGAGTGGTATGCTGAGGCATTTGCCTTCAACAGGGAAATAGGATTTGAACTCCCCGTCTCTCCCAGCACGGTAACGGTTTCTGAAAAACCATATCATCTCGCAGAGATAGCCAGCGGCTTCAACCGGGAAACGATGATTTCTCCACTTCACGGGGTCTTGCTCACCTCTGCAATATTGAACCATGGAACAATGGCAGAACCCACTATCATCCAGCGGATCGTGGATGAACAGGGTAACACTGTGTATCAGGGCAGTCAGTCGGTCATCTCGAGGCCTGTCAGGCCGGAGACGGCTCTGGTCCTGAAGCAGCTCATGAACGCCACAGTCAGATATGGTACAGCAAGAAAGGCATTCAGGGGCTGCCGCCGGGACAGGATCCTGGGAAAGCTTAATTTGGGCGGCAAGACAGGCAGTATCGCCAACCGTGCACACGATGTACATTATGACTGGTTCGTGGGATTCGCAGAAGAAAAACAGGGGCCCGAAAAAATTGCAGTTGCAGTAGTAGTAGGGCATGGCGACAAACTTGGCACCAGGGCCGGCCAGTACGCCAGAATGGCTTTCCGGCATTACTTCCTCGACATCTTTAACCGAAAAAAAATCCAGATGGTAAAGGCTGAATGCCCCTCGTAGACCGGCCCCTTGCCGTGAATATCGATACACCGATGAACAGAATGGGAAAACAGAAATGAATGAAGATAAATGCAGCAGGAAATTAACCATTGTGGGGGCCGGCGCCGTCGGAACCTCTGCTGCCCAGTGGGCAGCCAGCAGGACGGTTGCCGAATCCATAGTGCTGGTAGATGTAGTGGAAGGCATACCACAGGGAAAGGCGCTGGACCTGGCCCAGGCATCCCCACTGCTCGATTTTTCGTCAGTTCTCACCGGTACCAACAATTACGCCGATACGGCGGATTCGGATGTAGTCATCATTGCGGCTGGGCTGGCCAGAAAACCAGGCATGACCAGAGATGACCTCTTGGAAAAAAACATACGTATCATAAGGTCGGTCACCAATGAAATAGTCCGGTATTCTCCATATGCATGTCTGATAGTGGTCACCAATCCCATTGACGCCATGGTCTATTCCGTATTTAAAGAATCCGGTTTTCCCAAGCAGAGGATAATTGGAATGGCAGGTGTTCTGGATTCAGCAAGGTACCGTACTTTTATCGCCCATGCACTGGGCGTTTCGCCCTCCGACGTAACCGCCCTGGTCATGGGCATACACGGAGACAACATGCTCCCCCTGACCAGGCTGGCAAGTGTCGGAGGAGTTCCGCTGGAGGACCTTCTGTCCAGGGAAGAAATAGAAAAAATCATACTTCGCACCCAGCACGGCGGGGCTGAGATCGTTCAACATCTCAAGACAGGCAGCGCGTTTTCAACCCCGGGCCTTGCAGCAGTGGAAATGGCCCAGTCGATTCTGCAGAATCAGATGAGGGTGCTGCCTTGTGCAGCCTACCTGGAAGGAGAATTTGGAATCAGCGGTGTATTTCTTGGAGTGCCGGTAGTACTGGGCCGAAACGGAATAGAACGCATCCTTGAATTTGAACTGACACCGGAAGAACGGACAGCTCTGGCCACCTCTGTTGAAGCAGTCAGGAAGCAGGTGGCTGCAATAGGCATCTGATCGAACAAGCGCAGGCTTCCTGCAGAAAAAATCCCGACCGCTCCGATTACCGGTGCAGGAGACATGCTGGATAATTTAGCGATCACATCTCATTTTCCTTGAAGCTGCATCTGGAACCGAAAATCAAGAAATCTGTTCTGATAAGTTTACTGGGACTGCTTGGCATAATAGCCGCCGTAGTCTTTTCCTATTATCAGATCCGCCCTCCATTGCAGCCTAAGACAACTGCTTTTGAACTGGTACCCGTATCGTCTTATCCGCACATCCGGGACCGGGGAGACCTGGACAGCCTCAAAACAGCCATCGGAAACAGCCTTGACTTCCTGGCCGGACAGCCGGACACGAAAACATATCTCTGCGGGGACAGAACCATTTCTGTTTCCAGACTGAGTAGAACGCTTGAGGTCTTTTCCGGACTGCTCGACCTCAACCTGCCACCCCGGGAGTTCCAGGCTGAATTCGAGCGTCTGTTCATCCTGTATAGAATCAGCAGGATAAAAGGCAGAAAGACCACTTGCAAACCAGTGCTGACAACAGGCTATTTTCAGCCTGAAATCCAGGCAAGCATGCATGAAAACCAGAATTTTTCCTATCCCGTTTACAGTACCCCGGAAGACCTGATAAGGGTTGTTCTCAGCAGATTCGATCCAGATCTGCCATCCATGACCCTCACAGGCAGACTGGACGGAAGGCAGCTGATTCCCTACTACACCCGCACCGAAATAGATCTGGGACGCTGCATGAAAAACGCCGGTGTCCTGGCTTGGCTCAAATCTCCTGTAGACGGGCTGATGCTGCATA
>DTYO01000326.1 GCA_012961845.1 Thermodesulfobacteriaceae bacterium | reverse complement strand
GGCTGATGTCTCTCGACCCCACGCACTGGAGCCATGCGATCCTCTCCGGTTCTTTCTGATCCGAGGGCCTTACCATGTGGCCCATGCACGGACCGGACGGGCTCAGGATCCTTTCAAACTCCATGGATGTCACTACGTTGCGCAGTCTTCCGTATCCGGTGAAATCAAGGGACGCAGGGTCGAATGGAGAAAAGCCGGTTGCGAGTATCACTGCTCCCACTTCAAGGACATGCTCCACAGGGCGATCATGGAAATTGATGGCGTCGGCAGGGCAGACTTTGGCACACATGCCGCACCTGCCCGGCTTTTTCAGCCATATGCAGGATTCGGGATCAATGGCATATTTCAGCGGCACCGCCTGGGGATATCTTAAAAAAACCGCCTTTCTCTTGTTCTGGCCCTGGTTGAATGCGTCGGGAACCTTCTTGGGGCATTTTTCCGCGCACGTTCCGCAGGCAATGCACTTGTCAGGATCGATATAACGCGGGTTCTGGCGCACAACGGCATGGAAGTTGCCGGGCCCGCCGTCCAGAGATAGCAGATCGGAAAGGGTCAGAAGGTTTATATTCAGATGTCTTCCGCATTCCACGAGTTTTGGAGACAGAATACAGGCTGAACAGTCATTTGTCGGAAATGTCTTGTCCAGCTGAGACATTGCTCCGCCTATGGCTGCGGTCTTTTCTACGAGATGTACATAGAATCCGCTGTCGGCCAAATCGAGGGCTGCCTGAACACCGGCTATCCCTCCGCCAACTATCAGCACCGAACCCTTTGATGCAGTCATTTTAATTTTATTCCTTTAAATAAGCATGTTGAACTGTCATTCTCGTACGAGAGCCTTCACTATCCAGTTCCATAGGTGAGTGGTCTTCCAGCCGCCTCCATAGAATTCACAGATGTCCATGATCTGTGTATGGCAGTTGTGGCATGGTGTGATGACTACATCCGCCCCTGCCGCGGCAAACTGGTCGAACTTGAACTTTCCATATTTTCTGCGGTTTTCCACGAAACCGGATTGGAGAGCACCGCCGCCTCCTCCGCAGCAGTAATTGTTGGAGCAGTTGGGCCATATCTCCACGAAATTTTCTTCGCCAGCAACTTTTTTCACCACAAAACGCAGGTCTTCGGCAACAGGGTCACCCAGTCCCTGTCTGACCAGCTTGCATGGATCCTGTACGGTAAATTTGAGTCCTTCGGTATTCCAAGAGGGATCGACCTTCAACCTACCGTCCCTGATCCACTGGGCGTAAAGGCTTATGATGCTGACAAAATTGAACTTGTGCGGGATATTGAATCTGCGCAACCCTTCCAGGGTAGCAAAATACATATGGCCTCATTCAGTATTGATGTACGTTCTGCATCCCAGGGCATCTACTGTCTCGGCCTGTTTTCGGACCGTGTATTCCCAGTCTTCGGGGTCCCCGGTAAAGAGACAGTAGTTGGCGCCGTCCCACCACTCTGAGGAATAGGTCCAGTCTATTCCTACTGAATGCAGGATCTTCCACAGAGGCACCATTTCTTCTGGCTCCACAGTGGGTTCCTTGGCGTTCTGGTTTAGGTAAAACTCGGCACCCTGCTTATCTATGGGCGCCTTGAGGTCGGCCCAGTCCGGTTCGGTCATGTGTACTTCTTCAAGAACGTCGTTTACCACCCATACGAAGTCTTCATTGGGGACTCCCGTACTGTTGGACTGCTTCTGAAGATCACAGGAACGCTGTAGGTTTTTGGGCCGCCTGTCCCTGGGGCGCATTCCCCGCAGCTGATAGACTATTTTCCCTATGTCTATTCCCATGGGACATGCGTATTTGCAGCGTATACAGTTGGTACACGCATAGATCCAGTCACTGTTCAGAACCTCTTCATCCTGCCCCAGCACTAAAAGGCGCAGGAATCTGCGAGGGTCCATGCTGTCCAGTCCGCTGGCAGGACATCCACTGGAACACAGACCACATGTTAGGCAGTAATCCATCCGGATGTCAGGATCTACAGCCTTGATTTGCCGTTTTATGCCGGCCCGCAACCTGGTGATGTCGGTTACCGTCTGTCGTGTCATTATTTACTCCCGGCCTATAAATAAAAAATCGTTTTCTTGCAGCATTTTCATATATTCTAAATCTGAACTTGTCAAATGAATATCGGATGAACTTCAGTGACCGTTTCCCTGTTTCGACTATCAGACATTCTCCACGGAAAACGGTCTTTGGGCTGGATATCGGAGCCCGCGGATCACCGGCACCAGTCCGCGCGAGCTCTGCTCGCGTGGACTGGAGTCCGGTGCAGCCGCGTGATGGCCGG
>DTYO01000325.1 GCA_012961845.1 Thermodesulfobacteriaceae bacterium | reverse complement strand
GGCTACAGGCTTGCAGCAGAGGAAGCACTGAAGATTCTCAAGGAGATAGCCATCAAGATCACACCGGAGGACAAGAGACGAATCGTCAGGAAGATCTATCTCCTGTTTCACATTATGCTTGAAAAACAGGTCTGAGCTGCCGAATTCCACCTCTTCCCTTATGATTTCATTGAACACCACAGGTTTTTTGCCGCTGGTTTCTTCGTTGTTCCTCTTTGCGATTATTCCGACCATATTTTCTATCCGGGAGAGCACATCTTCCATCTGCGCAAGCCGTTCATATCTTTTCCGCATGTTTTCGCTGAGCTGCCGGAGAGGCTGTTTTATTGATTCGTGAAGATTGCTGTCGGCGAAAGACTCCATGGTCCTGCTGTCTTTCTCAAACTCCATCTTCAACATTTCCACCTGCATGGAAAGAATCTGTATGGGACCGTTTATGTTGTGAATGATTCCCCTCACAAGACGCCCTATCAGACATGCCTGGAAACAGTCCAAAATATAGGCTTCCCCGCTGTTAGGAACAGCCATTGCTCCCTCCCGTTTTCCGGCTGAAGTTAGTTCCTGCCTGAAACAATACCATGCCCTCCGGATCCATGATAGTCTGACAGATATATTTCCAGTACCTGCACCACATCAGGATCAAACTGCTGCCCTGCATTTCTCCTTATTTCGGCAAGGGCCTCCTCAGAAGTCCCGGCCTTTCTGTAAGGTCTACGTGACGTGATGGCATCATAGGTGTCCGCCACTGCCAGAATCCTCGAAAGCCTGGGAATACACCTGCCCCTCAGGCCGTCGGGGTACCCGTTGCCGTCCCACCTTTCATGATGATGTCTGATAATGGCTTTTTCACAGGGCAGCAATCCCAGATGTCCGACTATCTCTTCCCCTATGACCGGATGGGTCTTGATAATGTCGAACTCATCTCTAGTGAGACGTCCCGGCTTCATGAGAATCTGGTCTCGGATGCCGATTTTCCCTATGTCATGAAGATGCCCTGCAAAACGAAGTGAGTCAAGTTCATCCTGGGAGCTTCCAAGCAGAACAGCAAGTTCAACCGCCACTTCAGTAACCCTCTGAGAATGAAGTTTGGTATAAGGGTCCTTGGCCTCGAGGGATCTGACGAGGGCACGCAGAGTTGAATTTAGATTGAACGACACGCTGTCATAGAGCAGAAGATTCTCTACTGAAAGGCTGGCCCGTTCTGCCAGGAGGTGAAGCAGGAAAAGATCCTCTTCGCACAGACGCTTGCCGTTCCTGGGATGAGACACGGAAAGTACGCCGAAGATCTCCTTTCTTATCTTAAAAGGTACCAGCACTTCACCTCCGCTGGCAGCCGTTTCCTCATGCCTGCATGAATCTGTCCTCTGTGAACCATTCCTGCCTGACAGCAGCAACGGAATACCATCCATCGCAACCTGAACACATGATAATTCTCGCCTCTTCAGGTCCACCGCCTCGGCGGTGTCTGAAGTCATACCCCTAGCACCCATGAGCAGCAGACACTCCTGTTCATGATTCACAACCCACAGACGACTCCGGCGAGTATCCGTCAATACTGTAGCAAGGGATACGACTTCCCTGTACATGTCTTGCGTATTTCTGATCCGGCTCAGGGCTTCGCTGATGGCAAACAGGGCCGCCTGCTCCTTCACCTTTTTCTGCAGTTTCCTCTTGACCTCTTCTATCTCTTTCTTGGCCTCAACCTTTTCTGCCAGTGTACGATTTTCTCTGAGGATACGCCGTTCCATCTCCATTCGCTCCATGGAAATCTGAAGCTGGTCGAATTTGAACGGTTTGGTGAGAAAGTCCGACGCCCCCGCCCTCATTGATTCGACTGTGATATCCATAGACGGCTGCCCGGTAATGATGACTGCCACTATGGAAGGATCTTTCTTCTTAACCTGGCTTATAAAACAGATCCCGTTCATTCCAGGCATATTGACATCTGCAAGAACACAATCACATTGTTCCATCTGTTCAATCATGGCCAGTCCCTCAATGGCATTGGCGGCCTGATAGACCTCATATTTGTCAAAATGCTGCAGGTATGTCGCGATGCTCTGGAGAACCATCGGGTCATCTTCAACTATGAGAACACGATACCGGATACCCATGGAACCTGTTCCGGTCCGGACCCTGCTATGCCGCATTGTGGAAATATCCTTCATGACACTTACGATAGGCTATCCATAAATGGTGATGGTGACTCAAGTTAACGTATCTGGAAAAAAAGGCGCAGGCATATATCTTGAAGTTGCGATTATTATTTCTTCACACTACACAGAGAGCAGGAAATGAAGATCATTTGTGGACACACGTCAACAAGCGGATATCATTGGACAGTCACCATAAGCCGCTTCTTCAGGGTCTGAAATTCTGTCTCATCTATGAGACCCTGATTCAGCAGATTGCCAAGCCGTTCCAGTTCATTCAGTGTGGTTTCAGCCGAATTTATTCCCGGGCTAAAAAATGCAGGTGGCAGCCAGTCCCTACCCAGATACCCGATTTCCGTCAGAGCAGCCTGAGTCCGGGAATCAATGTCGCTGATATCCTTACCTTCGCCCTGGCTGCTGTAGACCTCCTTCAGATGTTTCAGCAGGAGGTGGTTTTCCCTGATCAGATGGATCCTCTCACATGCATTGTCCACACTGATTTTCAACTCTTCAAGTCTGAAAGGCTTTCTCAGATAATCATATGCCCCTTGCCTGACTGCCTGGATAGCAGTCTCCAGTGATGCATATCCTGTAATGATAATTACAAGAATATTTGGATGAAGTTTCCTTGCCTGATGTAGCACTTCAATACCGTCCATTTCAGGCATCATCAGGTCGGTGATCAGCAGGTCATAGACTTTTTCATTGAGTTTTCTGACTGCATCCTGTCCATCGTGAACTACGGTGATCTGCCTGTCTTTTTTGGCCAGGAGCTCCAGCAGCAGATCTCTGATATTTTTCTCGTCCTCTGCTATAAGAATACGTAAAGGGTCGGTATCGGATCTGATCATCGTTTTCATGGAATCAATTTCCTGCTTGTCTCTATGCCTCAGCATGATTAGATTTGTTGTCAACTTTCAAAGGGCACAGCACCTGCTGCGTCTGCCAGAACCCGCTACGCAGGAAATAGGCCAGCGCGCTTCGTACCCTGTCACTGTAGATAATCGACATAATCGACCTGGACTACTGTCCTGGAGTGGCTACATTTTTGTTCATGATTCCTTTTGAATAAAGAGATAATATATTGTATCGGCAATGATGGAGAAACACTTCACTCCAATGGGATATGAAGCCATTGCAAATCTGCCTTCAGATGAAGCTGAGGCAGCCCTGAACCTTCTCTCCACTGCAGAACAGGCATCTGTCATACTTATGACCCCGTGGGAGAGACGTAACGAAATCATCCTTCTGTCTCATGATGCCAGAAAACTCGTCCAGACCATGCCGGTACAGGAACTTTTCTGGACCATCAAGGCCACCGGTCCTCAGGATTCACTACACCTGCTGGACATGGCGACTCCTGCACAGCTTCAATTTTTTTTCGACCTGGACTGGTGGGACAAGGCCGAACTGAAACCAGGCAAGATTGTTTCCTGGATATTGCTTATGTATGAATCCGGAAAACAGGTCGTTCCTGCATGGATGGCATGGGTGGCAGGAAAAGACGAAACCATTCTACCTGCCTTTCTACGCATGTTCATACGCGTTTTCAAACGCCCTGATGAGATGGATGTCCAGGAGGCCGGAAACATTTTCCCACCGTTCACCATGGATGAAACTTATTATATCGCTTTCAGGAAAGAACCTCTCTTGCCCCTGTGGACACGTTTCCTGAACGATATGTTCGACCTGTCACCCAGTCTGTACAGGGACACAATGGAAACCATAGTTTGGGAACCATCCTCCAAAAACATGGAGGATTGCTACCGCCTGCGTAACTCCCGCATGTGTGACCACGGACTGCCTGATTACTACGAGGCGCTGGACATATATGCTCCGCTGCCGGGAAACACGATACGCAGAATAGCCTGGACAATGCCTGAAACCGGAGGTATTGCGGACGAAGAATTGCCGGCATTCGTCCCGACACTGTACCTGGGCAATTTTCCCCTTCTTCTGAAGGCGGTGGAACGCCTGGCCGGCACGGACTCCATGGTCAGGATAATAAGGGAATGGGTTGGGGCCGCCAACAAGATTCTCATGGCGGACCAGGTTGACCTGGACGATCCTGACGCCCTTCGGGATTCTCTGATAAGGGTGGCGGCCCACCTCAATCTCGGTCTTGAAATAGCTGCCGGTTCGGAAGCTTTGACGCCTTCCGAGACACTGAAAAGCTCCGTGCTGGAAGATCTGATCCGCAGCGCCAATATAATCGTCCGGAACCTTTCAGCAGACTGCCTCAGACTAATCCGACAGGGACTCGTTCATGAAAATCTGCAGCATATTCCTGACCACGGCATCGAGATTCTAAGAGGGATCCTTTCGCCGCGCCCTCTGATGTGGGACAGGTCGGCGGGGAATTTCAGGTCGTTCAGCTCCCTGGACGATATCAGAACTGCCAGAGATATCATAAGAAAATTTGAAGCATGGGGTAGACTCATGGCCGAAATACTTCCCCACTGGAAAAACTGGAACAGGGAACTGCCGTGGAACGATACCAATTTCCTGCATCCCCATGAGGTAAACTGGCCCACTGGTCTGCTCACAGCGCTGGCTCGCAGGTCTCTTGGGTACAGTCTCAGGATCAGACCTGTCCCGGAAGAGAGGCTTACCGAACTCAGGACCAAATGGTTCGGCAGCATCCAGCCTGTCTCTCATGGCGCCGGGACCGTTACCTGTCCGGAGCATGTCCCTGATGACACAGTTGAGATATGTGCCGATTTTCTGAACCAGGCGGCAGAGCAGGCAGGAATTGGTTCATCTCTGCTCAGATCAATGGTCAGGAACTGCCTTGCGGATCTCTACCAGGAATGGGAAAATCTGCCACAGGATCAACCGATTGACGGCCGCTTCGTGTCTTCCATCATGGTTTCGTTGGAGTCGGCAAAAAATTAATGGCCAGAACCTGTAAAACCGTGGCGGCCATAGATCTCGGATCTCAGACATTCCGACTGGCAATTGCAGGAATCCGCAGCGATGACATCCGCATTCTGGCCTCTGAACTCTACAACGTCAGACTGGCAGAAGGCCTTTCGGACACATCACTTTTTTCCGACCATGCCATTAGGAACGGTATCAAAACCTTAAGACATTTCCGCCGCATAATGGATCGATGGAACGTGACGGCCTTCTCCATCTGCGGGACTGCTGCGTTTAGAAAGGCATCCAATGCCTCATGTTTTTTAGACCTGGCAGAAAAAACAGGCTTACCGGTGAATATACTGTCACCAGAGGAAGAAGCCGCCCTTGCGGCCAAAGGTGTAAGGGCTACTCTCCCCCCAACAGACACACAATATCTTGTGGCTGACATAGGAGGCGGAAGCAGCGAATTCATCCTGGCAGACATGGACAGGATCCTTTACAAGACCAGCCTTCCTGCAGGTGCAGTCAACCTCACGGAACAATTCCCGTTTTCAGATCCACCTGAAGAGAATGAAATTGAAAAGCTTGAATCCAGTATCCAGCAGATTGTTGAGCCGGTGTGCATGGCTCTCCCTGGGCGTCCTGGAAAATTAATAGGAGTCGGCGGAACAGCCACCACCTTGGCAGCTCTGATCTTGAAAATGGAAACCTATGACCCTTTCCAAATCAGGGGATTTCGCATAAGCTGTCAGAAGCTGGACATGCTGTGGCACACGCTGAAATCCCTGACCGTCGATCAGAGAAAAAAGCTGCCGGGACTCGAGAGCAGACGGGCCGATATTATAATGGCCGGTTTCGCCATATTCAAGAAAACAATCGAAATACTTCGTTTCAAAGAATTAACAGTCAGTGATGGTGGACTTTTACTGGGTTTATTGATCGATATTATTGAAAAGGAGTTTTTTTACCATGCTCAACTTCCCGATACCGGAAGCCTATACCTTTGACGATCTTCTTCTTGTTCCGGCTCACTCAAGTATTGTACCTACTGAAGTTGATGTTTCAACCCAGCTTACACCTGAAATACGCCTGAACATCCCAGTCATCAGCGCCGCAATGGACACTGTGACAGAGGCTCAGACTGCCATCAGCTTGGCTAGAGAGGGCGGAATCGGCATCATTCACAAGAACATGTCCATTGAAAAACAGGCACAGGAAATCGACAAGGTAAAAAAATCTGAAAGCGGAATGATCATCGATCCGGTCACAGTCACACCTGATCAGAG
>DTYO01000324.1 GCA_012961845.1 Thermodesulfobacteriaceae bacterium | reverse complement strand
CCTTCACCCCTTCACAGGGCCAGAAATCTGGAAAAAGCGCTGAAGACCCCTGCCAGGATCTATTACAAGAACGAGGGAGTCAGCCCTCCTGGGAGTCACAAGCCGAATACAGCCATTGCCCAGGCTTACTACAACAAGGAGGCCGGAATCTCCCGGCTGGCCACGGAAACCGGTGCGGGGCAGTGGGGCAGCGCCCTGTCATTTGCATGCAGTTTTTTTGACATGAAATGCACGGTTTATATGGTCAGGATAAGCTATGAACAGAAGCCATACCGCAGAGTCCTCATGCACATCTGGGACGGAGAAGTTTTTCCGTCTCCAACGGACAGGACCCAGGCTGGCAGGACCATACTTGAGGCCAATCCTGATTCCATGGGCAGCCTGGGCATCGCGATATCAGAGGCCGTGGAAGATGCTGCCACCAGTGAAGACACAAACTACGCCCTTGGAAGTGTGTTGAACCATGTCCTCCTCCACCAGACGATTATCGGGCTTGAAACCCGGAAACAGTTGGAGCTGGCAGGCGATACCGCCGACATAGTCATGGGATGTGTAGGAGGAGGATCCAATTTCGGCGGCATATGCATTCCATTCATCAAGGAAAAGCTGGATGGAAAAAAGAACATGGAAATCATAGGCATAGAACCCAAGTCCTGTCCCACCCTCACCAAGGGATTATACCAGTATGACTTCGGTGACACCGCCGGCATGACCCCTCTCATGCTCATGTACACCCTGGGGCACACCTTTGAGCCTCCCGGAATCCATGCCGGCGGCCTGAGGTATCACGGAGATGCACCGCTTCTCTGCAATCTGGTAAAATCAGGCCTGGTAAAAGCAAGGGCCTACACCCAGAACCCGGTCTTTGAAGCAGCGGTTATGTTTGCAAGAACTGAAGGCATCATTCCTGCACCGGAGACTTCACATGTTATCAAAGGGGTTGTGGATGAAGCCGTCAAGTGCAGGGAAACAGGTGAGGAAAAGTGTATAGTCTTCTGCTTCAGTGGGCACGGGCATTTCGACCTTGCCGCCTATGACGACTATCTGGAAGGAAAACTGCAGGATTATGAATATCCGGAAGACAAGATCACGGAGGCCCTGAAAGACCTGCCCAAGTTTCCCACAGGACTTTAGGGCACCTCTGAAAACCGATCTTCCGCCCCGTAGAGGCACCCTTGAACCTGATAATTCAGGTAATGGAAAAACATGACCTATATCTATCCGGATATGCGGCCGCAGGAATTGGATCTGCTTGTCTGGCGCTTGAACTGCGATAGATGCTTCTCTGAGCCTTCCGCCTTGTATCAGCACCTCTGTGCCCGCACATGTCCTGTCTGATCAGCTCCCTCTCCAGATCTTTTTTCCCATGGAGAGGGAGCGGCGCAGCTCTTCTAGACGGTTCTGAGCCGCCTCCCATTCCTGGTACAGTGTCTCTAGCCGCCCCTGTACCTCCCTGTATCTCAGGTTTGTCACCCTGCTCTCGTCAGACCGTTGATAGATGGCAGGTTCGGCAAGCTTTTTCTCCAGGTGTTCTTTTTCCTGTTCCAGGGAGTCTATTGAGGTTTCAAGCGTATCGATCTCCGCCTGGAGCGGAGCTGTTTTTTTTCTGAGCAGTGCACGTTCTCTGGCGGCAGCACGACGCCGTTCCTTAGCCCTGTTTCTCTGTCTTTTTCCAGGCTTTTCAGCTGGTCCTATTCCTGACCTGTCAGTTGTAGCGGCAATATAGCTGTCTATTCCTCCAAGGTGCTCCCTAAGGATCCCATTTCTGAGTTCCCAGACCTTGTTCAGGACATTCCTGACGAATGCCCTGTCGTGGGAGACGATGACGAAAGTCCCCCGGAACCGGGCCAGGGCATCCCTGAGTACCTCTTTGGACAGGATGTCCAGATGATTGGTGGGCTCATCCATTATCAGCAGGTTTCCAGGATCGACCAGCATTCTCGCCAGGGCCAGGCGACTTTTTTCACCCCCTGAAAGGACGGAGACCCTTTTGTCGACATCGTCACCTCTGAAGAGAAAGGCGCCCAGGATGTTCCTCAGGATCCTGGTATCATCCCCCCTGTAAACTTGCTGTACCGTCTGGTACACAGTGAGGGCAGGATCAAGTTCCTCTGCCTGGTGTTGGGCAAAATAAACAGGTTTTACTCTGTAACCATAGGAGAGATTCCCTGAAAAATACCTGTCCATTCCGGCGACAATCCTGGCCAGGGTAGACTTGCCAGCCCCGTTTGGCCCGACTATTCCGATATGATCGCCGCGCATTATAGTGAAAGAGATTTCTGAGAAAATTTCTGTACCGTCAAACAAACGGGAAACACCATCTGCCGTTACCACGTTCCTTCCGCTTCTCACGGGATCCGGAAACCTGAATTTTATCCCTGAGGCGGTTCCGGCATCAGGAACTGAGAGATCCATCTTTTCCAGCATCTTGATGCGGCTCTGGACCTGCCTCGCCTTTGTGGCCTTTGCCCTGAACCTCTCAACGAACTTTTCTATCTGTCTGGCTCTGGCCCGGGTATTCCGGTAATGTGTCTCCTCCTGCTGTGCCTGCTTTTCCTTTTCCACCAGATAGCGGGAAAAATTTCCTGTGAAGATTCTGAGCCTGCCCCCGTCGAGTTCAAATATCCTGCGGACTGTCTGGTCAAGAAATGCCTGGTCGTGGGAGACAAGCACCAGAGAGCAGTTCTGCTGGCCGAGCCACTGTTCCAGCCAGGTGACCGAATCCAAATCTAGGTGGTTCGTGGGTTCATCCAGAAGCAGGAGAGCGGGATATGTCAGGAGGAGCCTGGCAAGAGAGCTCCTCATTATCCAGCCCCCGCTGAATTCGGCCAAGGGCCGGTGGAAATCGTCCTGTGAAAATCCGAGACCCGATAGGACCTGCCTAATCCGGGCATCAATGGTATAGGAATCATGTCTTTCCAGAGAATGGAGCAGATTTTCCCGGTATTCCAGCAGTTGTTCATGTTTCCTGCAGTCGTTCTCCCCCATGGCGGACAGTCTGCCGTGGACCAAATCCAGTTCGGCCTCCCAGGAACGGACTTCCATGAACGCCCTTTCCACTTCCTCCCAGACAGTACAGGCATTCAGGTCCTTGTCCAGTTCCTGAGGAAGATAAGCTGTCACAGCGCCTTTCGGCATTATGAACCTGCCGGAATCCGGTTCGATATCTCCTGCCATTATTCTGAGGAGGGTGGTCTTGCCGGCTCCATTCGGCCCGATGAGGCCTATTTTGTCTCCCGGATTAATTGTAAAATTGATGTCTTTGAATAATTCCCTGGTGCCCAGACGGCAGGAAAGGTCTATTGCACTGAACATGACAAGCCATGATAAATACAAACGGGAAATCAGGCAAGACAGGGTTGAATATGGAGATTTGATATGGAGGAAAAGGCATGAACCTGTCCGGGAATATTTACCTACTGCTTTTTATCCGGCGGACTCCCAAAGGATTGCTCCCAGACCGGAATTTCTCCTTGTCCTGTTCACCACGCATGCCTCCAGATCTCTCCACGTGCCCCAGATTATGATCTCGTCTCTGGCCCTAGTAATGGCGGTATAGAGAAGCTCTCTGCCTGGCATGGCGGTTTTTTCAGATGGAAGAACAAAAAGCACCTTACTGAACTCGGACCCCTGGCTCCTGTGAACGGTTATGGACCAGGCAGGATCGAAGGTCGGAAGGCGTGCAGGTGAAAAACAGCGCAGTCCGTTTTCGCCGGCATCAAACCATATTCTCAGCCTGCCCGTTTCATCAGGCCAGGCAATGCCTGTATCCCCATTGTACAACCCCAACATGTAATCATTGCGGTTGATAATTACAGGAAGACCTCTATAAAGACCTCTTCCATGGCCTTCCATTGCCTGAAAAAAATGGGCTGCAATATGTCGGTTGATATATTCAACCCCTGTATAGCCCCTTTTCAGCCCGCAGAGTATCCTGAAATCCCCCATTTTTTTTAGGGCCTGCTGTTGTGACTCGGATGCCGGGAGCTCTCGGATGAATCCTGACACTTCACTCTCGAGAAGAGCAGGCAGGTCTGTTTTCGCGGCTGAGATGAATCTTACCCTGGGAAACCGTCTGTTCCCAAGTATTTCACTGACTTCCGTGAATCTGCCGCGGTTGACTGCAGATGCCAGTTCTGCAATGCCGGTACCCTCACTGAACCGGTAACTGTGCCCCAGGACAATGATGCAGTCTCTGAGTTCCGTGGACCGGCCTTCGGCGCTGTTACTGCCGGATATTTCCGGTTCTATCTTTTCACCAATCTTCCCGGCCCTTTCCACAAAATCATGTGAGTAGGAAAAGGAGCCGCTCCCTGCACAGATGTCTCGAAGGACACTTCCAGCTTCCACAGAGGCCAGCTGATCCCTGTCGCCCAGCAGAACAAGCTTTGCATGTTCATGCAGGGCATCCAGAAGATGTACCATCATTGGAAGATCAACCATTGACACCTCGTCTACGATGACTACATCGTGAGGCAGAGAGGTTTCCCGGTTGAAGCGGAAAACACCCGGCTTCAATCCTGCGCCCAGGAGCCGGTGGATGGTATGGGCCTTGACAGGCATCCGCTCCACGATCCCGGCCGGCAGACCAAATTCCGGTATCGCTTCTGCAACGGATTCAGTCAGCCTGGCCGCTGCCTTGCCTGTGGGAGCGCACATGGCAATGATCAGGTCTTTTTTTTCGGATGCGGCCAGGAGCACGGCCATGACAGCAGTAATGGTCCTCGTCTTTCCGGTTCCCGGCCCGCCTGAAATAACCAATAAATTTCTGTACAGGGCGTTGAATACGGCTATCTTCTGCCAGTCGGGTCGGGCAGGACAACGCGGGAAAAACTGCTTTACCAATTCCACGGCAGCCAACTCATCGGACGGACGGCTCCTGATCCCGGCCAATGCCAGGAGCCTGCCAGCTATGCGCTGTTCATACCGCCAGTAGCGGTGGAGATAGAGTCTGTTGCCATCAAGGATGAGGGGTTTGAGATCTCCCGGACGGCCCACCACTCCGGCCTCCCTGATATCCTTGATTACGGCCCTGGCATCTTTCAAGCAGATCCCCTTTGCTTCAGCTGCTGTGGAAAGAACATCAGGGTCTAAAACCAGGCAGGTATGGGAGTCTTCCAGAACAGCACAGGCCAGATAAACCCCCAGTATCACTCCACAGGATTCTTCAGGAGCAATCCTTGCGATGAACCTCGCAAACTCGGAACCAAGCCTGCTGGCCTCACCCCGACCCGCTGCCGCTGCCAGCTCTCTGATCATATCATGGCAACTCATCACCGGATAAATGGCACCTGTAAAGGCCTGACCTCCTCATTCAACAGTGAAAAAACGGGGGAATTTCTCCACGAGCTCATGCGGAGAAATGTACCTCACGCCAAATTCAGGGCCGTGTTCCGGGTTTATTCCCCGCACAAAAAGATAGAAAACGCCACCAAACTGCCTTGGGAATCCATGCCCTTTGAGGCCAACCCGCAGAAAGCGATCCAGGGCAGCAGCATAGATGCCGGACTGAAGCCAGTAGCCGTGTGCATCCATGGCCCTGTCGAGGTTTTCCAGCCCGTATTCTTCGATCCCGGCTCCCAGCCAGTTTGTCTTGTAATCCACGATATAAAACATATCCCCATGTCTGAAGATGAGGTCGATAAAACCCTTCAGCACACCCTTTTCACAGTATTCACTGAGGCCGGGGAAATGCTCTGTCTCCTCCCTGCTGAAAGGCCAGGCAAATCCCATTTCTCTAGACATCCATCGAGGGTCGAGCTGGCCCAGGATAACTCCTCTGCCTATATCGGTTTCGATCACGGAGGCCGCCATCCGGGCCAGGACCGTATCCCATACTTCATCAAGCCCGAAATCCCTGAGCACCGTACGGGCAGGCTCGATAAAATCCTCTTCAGTGCCCCTGAAGTCGATGATCTCAAAGAGCCTGTGTACACAGTTTCCTGCAACCGACCCTCTGGGAAAGGAAAAGATATCCTGCCTGTCTTTCATTTCAGGTTCCGGACTCCAGTCCAAAGGCACATGGCCGACCCGCTCCCTGGCCAGTGATGAAAAACTGGACTGTATCCATGTCCGCGGGGCAAAAGGGACCGGTCTCGTAGTCCTGAGCAGCATTTTACCTGGAACCTGTCTGGAGATATCCATACCGGAAGGCTGTCCTTCGGCAAGAGAAGAGAGTTTTTCGTCGCAGTAAAAGACAGCAACCTTATCCGGCCCGCCAAGTTCATTTTCGAGAAGCTCACGTGCAGACACTGTGGCCCCTTTTTCCGCATCCACATGTCCCAGAAGCATATTCCCCATGGCTGATGCATAAAGAGAATGCTCTGATGAAAAACCGAAATATACCCTGTGCCTGGCTCTTGTGAAGGCCACATAGACCAGGCGCACCAGTTCAGCCTGCTTCTGTCGATTCAACTCGTATTCCCAGTCCATGGGCCGACTGCTCCTTCCCGCTTCTCCTGCAGCCAGGCCGGTCACCCGGTTCCTGAGCTCAGCCAGCGCAGCCTCTGCTTCTTCGGGAGCAGGCATCCTTTCTGCGACCGGACATATGTAACCATTTCTCTCCAGGCTGTAGAGCCTTGGTATCCTGTCAGCCTTCTCGTTCAGCCCCAAGGTATCGATAAAGGGCAGGAAGAGTATGGGGAACTCCAGGCCCTTACTCCGGTGATAACTCATCACCTTGACCAGGTTTTCATCGGTCTCAAGACGAAGTTTTTGTTCATCCGCCCGGTCATCGGGATGTGAAATGTTTTCATTGAGCCACAGTATCAGGCGTTCCGGCCCGGGATGGTCCCTTTCGGCCCGGGAAAGCAGCTCAGAGATCTGCCTCAGATTGGTAAGGCGCCTTTCACCATCTGTGAGAGAAAGCAGCCTTTCAGGCACGCCGAACCAGCTGAACATGGTCAGAATCATGGGGAAAACCCCCTGTTCCAACCATATCTTCCTGAGTTCGGAAAACCTGTCTGCCACTGCCTCCCATGCATCCTGGTCCTGGCGGAGTCTGTAGATGTCATGTGCGCTGAATCCTAGCGAAACCGTTCCAAGGCCGGTACAGACCGCACTCACATCCGAAGGGTCTGCAGCGGCGCCGAGCATGTAGAGCATGTCCCTTGCGTCATCAGACTTGAACACGCTTCCAGGGCCATAATAGACAGAGGGAATACCAAGGGCGTAAAGGGCATCTCTTATCTTGCTCGCCTCTACAAAATCCCTTACAAGCACAGCAATGTCGCCGGCAAGAACAGGCTCTCTCCTGCCCCCGCGGTTCAGGAAACAGCCCATGCCTTTCTGTCCGGCCGTCAAAAGTTTTCTTATTTCCATGGCTGCAATCCGGGCGGGACCGCACTTCTCAATGTCTGCTCTATGCTCGCTGCGACCCGGACCGTCCTCCCGGTCATCAAAAAAGAGCCAGACCTCTGCCGGCGAGCATTGCCCTGCACCTTCAATCACGAGGCTTTCATCAAAATCCTGCCTGGGTTTCACCAGGTTATAGTCTATGCCCTCCAGCAAGAAGGCATTTTGCTCCCTGCGCCTGAACATTGTGTTCACAAACCCGACCAGGGCAGGACTCGACCGCCAGTTGGTATCCAGGCCCAGCCTGCGGTCTTCGGACACCAGGGCCCGAGCCTGGAGATAGGTGAAGATATCAGCGCCCCTGAACGAATAGATCGCCTGCTTGGGATCGCCTATGAGAAAAAGACCTGATCTGGCCGGGTCGGGATATATGGCACTGAAGATCTCCCACTGGATGCTGTCTGTATCCTGGAATTCGTCTATGAGGGCCACAGGAAAACGTTTGCGTATCCGACCAGCCAGCACGTTTTTTTGTGAACCGGTGGAGAGGGCCTCTTTGAGCATGAGAAGCATGTCGTCATATGTCATGATAGAATATTTCTTTCTATATTCGGCCACATAATCCATGACAAACTCCCTGGCCTCACAGAGGACTGCGGATTGAAGTCGTGCCCCCATGTCTCCGTGGACAACCAGGATCTCCCCCAATAGCTCCATGGCCGGCTCTCTCAACAGATCCTCCAGGCCCTCAGGCGGGCCGCACAGTCCTTTCTGATCAAACCACCTCTCCACCGCTGTCTCAAAATGGAGCAGATACGGCTCAAGGAGCTTCTTGAGTCCGGCCGACTTCCTGACATTTCCGCTGTAAAGGAGCCTTGCCAGGAGAACCCGCACGAAGCGCCACGACGCAAGTGCAAACAGGTTGTAAAGGACGAGCTCCGTCAGCCCCAACGCAGCACCTACGGCATTGTCGTCAAACTCCATCAGGACCCGATCTTCCTGTTTGAGAAGGCCTTTAAGCTCCTTTAACAGTTCTGTTTCCAACTTAGAGATCACCCTGTCAGGCAGGCCTGCGTCATCCTTCAGGAACCCGGCCAGGTTACTGACTGCGGCCCTGCCCACTGCTGTGACCTTTTTTTTCAGATCTCCCTGTCCGCCAAAGGCATTTGCCGCGACCTTTCTGGTCTTCTCGCTGAAAATCCGGATTTCCTGACGGACCTCATCCAGGGTACAGCTGTGAATTATCTCCGGATACGGCAGGTTGATCACAGACTTCAGACTGCTGTAAATTTCCTCTGGCAGGTCTTCCAGCGAAAATACCGAATCGACGCATTCCATGAAATTTCTGTCTGACGAATAGAACTTCCTCCTGACGAATTCTGCGCAACCGTCCCGGATCAGATCTTCCTGGGACGGCAGAATCTCGGCCCTGATGGGGGCCGAACTCTCAAAGGCGAACTCCCTGAGCATGCGCTGGCAGAAGCTGTGGATGGTATATACCGCCGCCTCATCCAGGCAGAGCATGGCCTCCTCCAGCCTCTGTACCATAGCATGTCTCCGGACCTTTCCGGAGCTCTCAAGCCTTTCGGCCAGCTCATTTACAAACCCGTCATCTTCTCCGGTGGCTCTGCCTGTCAACATGAGAAGACCTGTCCTGACCCGTTCTCTGATTTTCTGGCGCAGTTCTTCTGCTGCAGCCCTGGTATAAGTAACCACAAGGATGTCCCGGATTCTGAGGCCTCTTTCCAGGATGAATCGAAGATAAAGGCTGGTAATGGTATATGTCTTTCCCGTACCTGCACTGGCCTCAATCAGAGTATAACCATTGAGAGCAATATTTACAGGATCCAGGGGCTTCACCTTCACCTCCCCTTTACCAGATAATCCAGGAACGGACCGCAGACAGCCATGCTGAGATTTTTAAACTCCGGTTCTCTCAAAACCTTTTCAAGCATGGAAAGTCTGTACCTGTACAGGTAGCCTGTCCACCTGTCACTGATTCTGCCTGGATACCTTCCCTGGATCCGTCTGAATGCCTTTTCCAGCGCCACTGCATCGGATTCAGGTTCGCTGTTCCTGTCCTTTGGCTTCTTGTTCTTGGCAAATTCGAGGGACGCGGCGGGGAAAAAGGGCAGAGGCCGCAAAAGTCCATCCACGTAGTATGAGAGGAGCGTGTCGAAGAATTTCATTGCATCCTGCTCAGGCACCGTCCGCACCACTACGTCTGTTCCGCCTGTGGCAATTACGCTCTTGAGATCTTCATGCTCCGGCCCGACGCCTATCATGAGCAGCAGATGTTTAATCCAGAATGCCATCCTGTGGGAATGATATACTTTGAGTCGGTATTCAAGCAGTCCGCCTCCCTGCCCTGTTTTTCCTATGTTTCCAGTGACCTTGATTTCAGGGGCACCCTGAGGCCTGAACAGGCGGTCTATGGAGGCAGCTCTTCCAGGCACCTTGAAAACCGCGAGCTTCTTTTCAATAAATGGGATGAAATCCTTCTGTTCCTTTCTTTCCCAGAGGATAGATGCCATGGGCTCCACAGGCAGGAGCCCCCTGGCCTTTGCCTGGAGAAACACTTTTCGGAGCAGACTGCTGATCAAGGCAGTCTTGCTGTCGATCTGTCCGGGATCAAGCCCGGTGAGTGTCTTCAGAAAGATTTCTTCCACTTCACCGGCAATACGGAATGGCTCTTCTTTCTCAAGAGCATCTTCCTCCTGATACACGTTGATGGAAAGGCGGTTTTTCAGGAAGGATCTGGCAGGATTGCCGAAAAAATTTGCAATCTGCCATGGAGCAACAGCATTCAGGGCCTCTGTTTCTTCTTCCGACAGCGGAATCGGTTCAGGACAGAATTCCGGCGGATCTCCCTTTGATACTAGCATTCCGTTCCGATTCACCGGCTTCCACTCCGAGGCATATGAAATGAGACCCCTGTCCAGAGCGGTCCGCTCAAGATAGCGGGTGCTGAAGGGCTGGAGAGGGTGATGGATGCAGAGATGTTCAGACGGTCTGCGACCGTCCTCCATGACAAACCCTGCATCGATACAATCGATCAGCTCGCTGACAACCACTGCAGGGTTCTGTACAGTATCATCCTGTTCTCTCCGGCCCACGTAGCTTATGAGAAGCCTTTCCCTTGCAGAAATCAGGGTTTCCAGGAATAGATAGCGGTCTTCTTCCCTGGGTATCCTGTCTCCAGGCCTCCAGTCTCCAGCCATGAGATCAAATGCCGGGATATCAGGTCTCCGCGGAAAATCGACATCATTCATACCCAGCAGGCAGATCACCCTGAACGGGATACTCCTCATGGGCACCAGGCTTGAGAACAGTACATTTCCAGACACAAAGGCCCTCGGCGGAGAAGGACGGCCTAATTCATCCTGGAGAACCGTACAAATGGTCTCGAAATCCAGTTTATCAACCCCGGCGTCTCTCATGGCCTGCACCAACAGAGTCAACCTCTCCAAAAGGTGGACCGCTGCGTTGTCATCCTCAAGATCTTCAGATATAAAATCTTCGAGGATCCGCCTAAACAACGCAAACCAGTCGTCGGGAGTGCGGCTCCCGACCGAGTGTACAGACTCCGAAAACTCCACCAGACCGAAAAAAAAGCCGGAGAGGCAGGCCAGAAGCCCTGCATTTCCGCCTTCCAGGGGAAAATCCACAGGCATTATCCTCCTCTCCTCCCAATATTCACCGTGATCCATGCAGGCGGACAGAAAAAGCCTGTCAAGTCCAAATGTCCAGCTGTTCTGTTTCACTTCTGTCGAATTTGTAAGTGTTCCGATGCCGCGCCTTATACCGCTTTGCCTGATCCAGTGTCTCAGAATGGACAGTTCCTCCTGATCCAGACCGAACCTCCTCATTATGCAGGGCTGCGACAGGATATCCATCATCCCCGGACCTGTAATATCTTCCAAGGGTGCAGAAAATACAGACAGGAACGCCCTGGTCACAGGATCCGCCTCTCTCAAACCCAGATCGGCGATGGAAAAGGGTATGCGCCGCTCCTCAGGAGCGGCACCGAACACAGCTTGGACCGTAGAGGCATATTCCTCAATGGATGGAGCCATCACGAGGATTTCGTGCGGCTGAAGATCCCGGCATGTCTCGAACAGATGCACAAGCTGGTCATGGAGGACTTCCACCTCTCTCAGCCGGCTGTGACATGAGAATATCCGGATGGATGAATCAGCTCCCCTCACCATACCTCTTCCGCCGTCTTCATCACCCTGCTGTCTGAGATTCAGTATGTCATCCTGAATCGAGGCAAGAAGTGTGGGACAGCCGACATCGCCTTCATGGCTCCTGAAGAAATCCCTCCCCTCCACCAGGGGAAATCCGTACAAACGGGCCAGAAATGACCGGCCTGCATAGCCCAGAGATGAAAGAAGCCTGTTTCCAGACGGGAACAACCCGTCCACCATGGCAGGATCCATGCTTTTTTTAAGAGCGGCACGCTTTCTCTCAGACACAGTATCCAGCCAGTATTCCCTGCACGGGCTCAACACAAACATGTGGATTTCAGCCCGACCGGACAGGGCGGACAGAATGTCCAGGTGAAGCGGCGGCAGACAGGAAACACCGAAGAGATAGATACTTCTGGGAATGCCGAGGCTTGGATCATCAGAACGAAGTCTCTCTATCAGCTGCCTGAGCCGGATAGCCCTGAGCCCGCCACCTGTCATGCCTGAAAGCATCCTCCAGAATTCTGGCTGCCAGCCGTGATTGTCCGGCTCTCTGCCTTCATCCCACTGGCTTAGCATATCGACACGGTAATTGAGATATCGGTCGAACAGATCTGCGAGCTGGTTTGACAGATAGTAGAGGCCGGAAGCTCCCTGCCCGGCAATATACCCTGCCAGTTCCGCAAATTCTGCTTCTTCCAGGCCCTCAGCTGTTTCCTGGAGGCACCTGAAAACCAACCACCGGAAACTCTCCCTGGTCATGATGTCTACCTCGTCTGTCTGGCAGATCATCCCCTGAACAAGTTCCCATGCAAAGGACCCGAAAAGCCTGAAGCGTACATTTGCGCAGATCCCCTGGCTTTCCGCCACCCGGATGGTAAGCCACTGTGACATTTCATAGTTATTTACCAGTACCACGTCCGGCTCAAGGCTGAACTCCTGCTGACGCTTCATGTGCATCAAACCGCCTAGGTGATCCGCCAGGTCTTCGAGCCTGTTTCCCTGATATATGATGATATTACCCATTGGAATCCGGTATCTGATCACAGGGCACTGCGTATCCGGCTATCGGAAGAAAACGGAACATGCCTTCACGCCCTCTACTTTTTATTACTTACAATAATGATCCAACCAACAGCGCCACATTCTCCATTAACCGTTCGCTGAATGAGCGATTTTGGAATACGGCCTCGTCGATTATAT
>DTYO01000323.1 GCA_012961845.1 Thermodesulfobacteriaceae bacterium | reverse complement strand
GTATCCTGGACCTGACAGAATCTCCCCCCGCCATGACCGGCCTGCTTATGTTTTTTTGAAGCCCGAAATCATGACTGATTACGGACTAAACGCAGCAGGTATACGGCATATAGTCACAGGGTGCGGCAGAAACAGGGGCTGGATGATGAAATCAGGATTTCCCGGAGCTGTCCTGCAATGTTGGTTTCTGTTCAGGGGAATAGGTGCACTGTCAAAAAGCCACATACATGATCGATAATATTCATGAGGGTACCTCTAGAAATCAGGAATCTTGTTCGGGAACAAGGCGCACATGAAAAATAACCGCAGGAATATCAGTGATATTTCGAGGATCATTTTTGAGTGCAACTCGGCCATTGACAAGAAGATTATTTTACGATGGACACGTTCTGAATTCGATACAGGAAGGATTACAATTTCATGAAAGTTAAAGTTGAGGAATTAGGTCCGGTCCAGAAACGCATGTCTGTAGAGCTGCCGGCCGAAATGGTAGCCAGAGAACTGGACAGGGCATACAATAAATTGCGCAAAAATGTCAGCGTCAGCGGTTTCAGAAAGGGCAAGGCCCCAAGGAGCATCCTGGAGCGCCAGTACGGTCCCGAGGTAGAGAACGAAGTCCTTGAAAAGCTTGTTCAGGACACCCTGCCCCAAGCCCTGAAAGAAGCGGACGAAGTCCTTATCCTTGCTCCGAAGGTTGATTCGGCCTCAAGGATCAAGGCGGGTGAAAGCTTTTCATATACTGCGCTCCTGGATCTGTGGCCGGAATTCGATCTGCCTGATTACAGGAATATCGAGTTGACCAGGCCGAGGGCAGAAGTAACGGAAGAAGAAATTCAGGAACAGATCCAGGCCTTGAGGAGTCACTTCGCAACAGTGGAGGATGTCGAAGAAGACCGCCCGGTGGAAGAAGGCGATCTGGCGGTTATCGACTATGTCGGGGTCATAGACGGAGAACCTGCGAAAGGCCTGACAGCTGACAACTATTATATTGAAGTGGGTTCGGGATATTTTAATCCGGAATTCGAAAAACAGCTTTTGGGAATGGAGAAGGGTTCCGAAAAGTCTATAGAGATCACCTATCCTGAAGATGCTGTCAATGAAAACGTCGCAGGAAAGACGGTGATTTATGAAGTCGAGCTGGTAAGTATCAAAAAGAAGGTGCTTCCCGAGCTTGATACTGATTTTATCAGGAACCTTGGCTCTGATTTCAAGTCCGTTGAAGATGTCGAGGAGCGTCTGAGACAGCAGATCCAGAAGGACAAGGAAGAAGCAGTCCAGAGCAGCCTAAGGAACCAGCTGCTGGACAGGCTGGTAGAACAGACCGATTTTCCCGTCCCGGAGCGGCTGATCGAACAGAAGCTGATGCAGATGGTGGACAATGTCTCCAACCACCTGCAGGAAAGGGGCATGGACCTGGATACAGCGGGGATGTCTGAAGACAGACTCAAGGACAAGATGCGAGACGATGCAGTGTACCAAGTAAGGGCTGACCTGATCCTAGACAGGATTGCCGAGAAAGAAGAGATCATGGTGGATCACGATGAGGCATCTCAATATTCCGATTACCTTGAATCTCAATCAGACCGCATGGGCCTAGACAAGACGCAGGTGCAGGCAGCCGTGGTCCAGCACGTGCTTCCAAAGCTTCGTGCCCGTAAAGTTGTGGAATTCCTGCTGGAACAGGCAGAGATAAAAGAAGAATCAAAAGAAGATTAACGCTGTGGAAATATTCCCTGAAACAAACGGAGGTTGCTGGTAATGCCTTTGATCCCCATGGTAGTGGAGCAAAGCTCTCGCGGAGAAAGAGCTTATGATATATTTTCCCGTCTCCTGAAGGAACGGATAGTTTTCCTGGGAGGCGCAGTAGATGACG
>DTYO01000322.1 GCA_012961845.1 Thermodesulfobacteriaceae bacterium | reverse complement strand
GGTCAGAGCATGCGGCTCATATCCGCAGAGTCCGGGGTTCAAGTCCCTGCACCGCCACCATCTTCATATCGATGTTTAATCCATGCCACCGGCGCCACTCTTTTTTCCGGACAGTCAGCCGGAGTATCCGTTCTTTCGGAGTAGTTATTTCATGAAGTTGTTTATAACCTTGATCGGTCTCTTGATGGTTGCCGAAGGCCTGCCATACTTCGCATTTCCTGAAGGAATGAAAAAACTTCTGAAGCAGCTCCTTGAGATGCCCCCCGAACAGCTCCGCTGGGTGGGCTTTGTTTCCATGCTCCTAGGGCTATTTATCTGTTATATCGCCCAGAGAACAGGAATATTCTCGTGAATGATCCCTTCCGCCTTGACCAGTATGACTACGAACTGCCGCCTGAACTAATCGCCCAGCATCCCCTGGATGACCGTTCATCGTCAAGGCTGATGGTCATGGACCGAATATCCGGCAGGATCAGGCACTGTTTTTTTCACCAGATAGTTGACTTTCTGGAACCGGACGACTGCCTGGTTTTGAATGACAGCAAGGTCTTTCCAGCGCGGATCAAGGGGAAGAAACCTACCGGAGGCAGAATAGAGCTTTTTTTGCTGCATTTTCCGAAAGAGTCAGCACCAGGCAAGGCCAAGGCCAGGGCCCTCTACCGCAGCTCAAAGCCTCCCAGGGAAAATATCCGCATCATCTGCTCCGGATCACTTGAAATAACGGTTGACGAAGTTCTCCCCGGCGGTCAAGCTGAAGTCACCTTGACATATTTCGGCGACCTTCATACGGTATTGAGGGGTTCCGGTACTGTACCGCTTCCCCCGTACATCAGACGCAACCAAGAACCAGAAGACGTTGACAGATACCAAACCACCTATGCCAGCAGGATCGGCTCGGTAGCAGCCCCCACAGCCGGTCTTCATTTTACAGAAAAGCTACTCAGAGATGCAGAACGAAAGGGCATAACCCTAGCCAGGATCACCCTGCACGTGGGTTACGGGACCTTTGCCCCGGTAAGAAGCAGTGACATACGAAGACACACGATACATGCAGAATGGGCCTCAGTGCCGGAATCCGCTGTTGAGGCAGTAAACAGGGCTAGGCGGAACGGAGGCAGGATCGTGGCGGTCGGCACCACTACAGTCAGATCTCTGGAGACCTCTGCAAATGCTTCAGGCGCTGTGCGTCCTTATGAAGGAGAATGTGATCTCTACATCATTCCCGGTTATTCTTTCAGGGCTGTAGACAACATTATCACTAATTTCCACCTCCCGAGATCATCTCTCCTGCTTCTGGTCTCCGCTTTTGCGGGAAAAAATCGAATACTGTCTGCCTACAGGCAGGCTGCTGCATCGGGATACAGGTTTTACAGTTACGGCGATGCCATGCTGATCACATGATTCCCGGCCAGTAGGATTTTTCCGATTGCGCCGGCACCTTCTAATGATACACCGAATCAAGGGTGGGGATTCAGTGCCTGCCCAGAGAATTTACCCCCTGGTTCGATTGTTTTGCCCGGCATCTGCTGCCGAGGCCATGTGAAAATCAGCTTCTTCATATATTTCGAAACACACCGTTCGGCAGAGAGACTCCTCTCCTGTCCATTTATTTCTGCAGGCGCTGCGACATGTCTCTGGTAATTTATGTCCCTGAATTCAGAGAACTGCTGATGTATTTTGAAAACCAGGTAATGACCGTGGACCTGGACAGTTCTTTTTTGAGAGATCCCGAGACGGCCAGGGCACACACAGAGGCCATCACATCTGCATCAGGACAGCCCTTCCAGTTCCTGACTCCTGACACGTTTACCACTACGGAACTGCCGGACATATCGGTCCACTTCACTTCATGTGCTGTCCCAGGAGTATCAGCGATGTTTCAACCAGAATCAGTCTCGGACATATAGGACCCAAGGTCAGGAGCATCATTAAAAATGCCGGCTTTCCCGTACTCACCCCTACACCGGTCTACAAAGAGTGGAAAAGTATAATGGTTTTTTTGGCGGCTCTGCTACTGCCGTCAGGACCCTGGAAACAGGACTTGAGATAGCCGGCACTTCAAACTGCCCGATGCAGATCTTTACCCAAGCGGTAAAAAAGACAGGGATTACTATCTGGAAATCATAGAACAGAACAACCTGGGAGAAGTCCTGACACGACCTGGTAATCAGTGGATTTTCTTTGAAGGAGGGAAGCTGCGCCGCAACTTCTATGAAGTGTCCCATGACAGTCTGAACATAGTAGGTGCTTATGGCCACGGCCTGATGAAGGAACTTCTCTTTGGAAGCATGATGGAAGAAATTCAAACCATCCTTTCAAACAACATGTTTATAATCGGGGCCTGCGTATAATCACGCTGGTTCGGTCCGGGCTTCTAATAGCGCACCGAAAAGTCTTCGAACTCGCCTTCAGGAGTCTGTTCGCTGACCTGCACCCTTTCCACCCTTGAATAATCAGGTCCGTGATTGCACCAGAGAATCAATTGATCCACTTTATCTGCATCTCCTTCTGCAACCAGCTCCACACGGCCGTCAGGGAGATTTCTGACCCATCCGGTCAGTCCGAGGCTCCTGGCCTTGTCCCTGGTAGAAGCCCTGTAGAATACCCCCTTAATAGGTGGATTAAGAAAAACAAAATAAACGACTTCACTAAATATGTGGGGTACACAAGTACAGAAACATCACGAGCTGTTATGATGGATGAGAACTTGAAAGAAATAGTAAAGAGAATTGTAGAAGAGATCGACCCTGACAGAATTATGCTATTTGGTTCAATGGCAAAAGGTAAAAACAAGAACTGGAGCGATTATGATATCTGCGTGCTGAAAAAAGGGATTGAAAACAAAAGAAAACTTGCCAGGCAAATTTACCGTAAACTGTTTGGGGTGGGGGTATCGGTAGATGTGATCGTAGAAACTCCAGAGAAATTTAATAAGTTAAAAGATAAATGGTTTTTAGTATATAGTGAGATTGCAAAGCATGGGAGAGTAATATATGAAAAATAAAGAGTTTGTAATAGAGTGGCTTAAGAGGGCGAAGAGCAATTTAGAGAGGGGAAAGTTAGGCAAAACTTCTGAAGATATATTATATGAGGACCTCTGTTTTGATTGTCAACAGACAGCAGAAAAAGCCATAAAGGCATTACTTATTAGCCTTGATAAAGAATATCTACCAACGCATTCT